>CAZFSN010000111.1:0-10634 GCA_964521815.1 uncultured Ignavibacteria bacterium
AGTAATAAGCGTTAAAATATCGGCCCAGCCTTTGTTTAAGCTAAACCAGCCAAATCCCAAACCGCCTTTCCAGAGCTGAACATGTGCGTACAGAAAAATCGGGACGATTAACAAACCGACATGAAAAATAACTGATATGATGCTGTATACCGGCCGTTTAGCTCCAAGCCTCTTTATCGGAAAAAGCCAGGCCATCATTTTTCCGAAAGCCTGACCCCAGGGAATATTTTTATCGGCGGCTTTCATAGTAGCCTCTACTAAACCCCAGATATCGAGAATCAGTATTCTGAATATTCCCAATATCATCATGGCAAACGTGACCCGGAATAATGGCCCTCTGGCAAATTCAAGTAGTGATTCCATATTTATTCGTTCTCCTGTTTTTTCACCGGTTCTTGCACCTTTAATTTGTCCGGGAAGATTATCGCTTTATAAAGAAGGTCATGAAGTCCAACCACTTCGCAATCGACCTTGTTATCTTCCATGACCTCGCGTAGTTGCTTTTTGCAATTGGCGCAAGGCGCGACCAGATATTTGGCGCCCGACTCGCGCACCTGCTCGGCTTTGGTTTTTCCGGCTACATGCGTGCGGTAGGGCCGAACCTCATCGATAGAGACCGTGCCGCCGCCGCCGCCGCAACATATTTGTTTGGTGCGGTTAGGCGTCATTTCCACATAGTTTTCGCATATATGTTTCAATAGCTCACGGGGCTGTTCCAATATCCAGGCTTGACGGGCGATATTACACGGATCATGATACGCGACCGGCTCTTTTATCGCGTTTGCCTGAAGTTTCAGCTTGCCCTTTTTCCAGGCGTCGTAGGTGTATTCCATGATATTGAGAACCGGTTTGGCATCCTTGCCGCCGCAATAAGTCGGCACATAATATTTGGCTGAACGCGAGGCATGGCCGCATTCGCCGATAAGTATGTTCGTCGCGTTCAACCGCTCGGCTTCGGCATGAACTTTCTTGACTATCCGTTCCAGCATCCGGTCGCTGTAGAACAAGCCGTAATTGATACCATCGAAATAGCCCGTACCGGTGGTCCATTTGTCGCCGGTGGCGGTAAATACTGCCGCTATCCCCATCAGGCTTTCCGCCTCCATGAGATAATCGCTGACAGCCGGTACGAATATATAATCACAGTTTTCGACATCGAGAGGGAATTTAATTTCCACGCCTTTTTCCTCGAGCATATCTTCCTCGAGGAATTCAAGCGTATCTAAAAGCGCGGGAACCGGTATGGCCGAGGTATTGCCGGTCTTGCCCTCCAACTGTTCACGGGTGCTGACAACCAACGCCCGCGGCGCGATACCTATTTCGCTGAGAATGTATCTGGCCAGATGGGTTACCAGAGCATGGTCAATACCCATCGGACATTCATTGGTACAACGTTTACAGGCGGTACAGTTCCAGACTGTTCCGGCCAACTCTTCCAGAACCTCATCGGTAAGATACCCTTTGCCGGTCAGGCGGCCCTGGAGCATTCCCGAAATCGTGAAGTGCCGGCGATAAATATTGAGCAGTAATTCGGATCTGTAACAGGGAATATCCTTGGGATCGCCGGTTACTTCGTAAATCTGGCAATTGGTCGAACATCGCCCGCACTTGGCGCTGACCCTGATAAAATGTTCCAGCGCGAATCGATAATTCGAATGTTTCAGGATAGCCGCGAAAGCTTCCAGGAATCGCCGGGGACGTTCAGTTATGTCATAGTCCTCGACATGATACCTTACATTCAGTTTTTGCTTTTCGACAACCTCTGGTTTTTTAAGCGATTTAAAAGCCTTTTCTCTGGTTTCGCTGTCAATTAATTTTGCCTTCATCAATTCCTCTTATTTAAAATCAAAAATGTTTATTATATCCTTGTATCGTTTCCACTTATTTTGCCTGGATCTTGAAACGCTTTTTCATGACCCTGAATGGGGTTGCGAAGAATGGGAATCCTGCCTATGGCGTTCTTATCCATAAAACTATCTTCCGATTCGGGATCGATCAGTTCGACATCGTATTCCCGGCAGGTCTGGACAAGTTCAGAATTCGCGGCATTGATATAAACCCTGGCCTGGTAATTGGATGATGTCGAGTAATGGAAATGCTTTATTTCCTGCGCGTAATTATAGGTGTGAGCGCCGCAACAGGCCGCTACTCTTATCAATTTACCGCACACCGGACAATTAATTTCAGCTACGAAATCTATCAGACTATGAGACGGCCAGTCTATTTCAGATATCCTGTACCCATTACTGCTAAAAAGATCACGCGCCCAGCAGACCAGATCATCGCGCGGAATCGGGCTTAAAACAGGACTTGGAGCGATAGCGCTGTCATCGAATTTCAGCTCTTTAGATAAAAAGCCGTTGAGCGCGTCACTTGCCGATAAGCTTATATTCGAAATAACTTTAATCCCGGACGTAATGAGCAGATCTCTATAAAACGATTTTATCCCATTGCAAATTAATACACTGACATCGTTTTCCTGTAAAAATCTGATCCGGCCAAAACCTTCACAGCCAGAACACTTTTCTATCCTGGTGGTTATTCCTTTTGGATCGCTTAGATCACAAATCATAAAATAACGCGCCACCTCAAAACAGGGCGCTAAAGCTTCATCCAGTATTGGCATTGCAACTTTTTCCATCTCGCATTATATGCAATGCAGAATGTGTGCCATCCCGGAATATGACTGTAACTAATTATGTGGCAATATGAAAGGTGGTTGGCCCATATTTTATTGTTGCAAAACAAGCAACACTAATGATGCATGGTTGCAACGTAACGTTGTAATGATGCCAATTGCAACGTTTTTTAATTTTAGATTTATATAGACTTAAATTGATTTATATCAAGGCGATAATGTTTTATTTTTCGCCAGAGCGTAGTTCTGTGCATGCCCAGTTCTTTCGCGGCTTTTGATATTTGTCCTTCATGTTTGGCCAGCGCCGCTTTTATCGAGCCAAGCTCATTGATAGTCTTGGCGATAGGCGTATCAGCTATTTTGGCGCTGTGTTCGGTCTTATCTCTGGGCTGATAAATCTCCGAGGGCAGATGTTCTAATTGTATGATACTATCCCTGCAAACAACGAAGCCGTATTCGATAATATTTTCGAGCTCCCTGATATTACCGGGAAAATCATATCTCATAAGTATATCCATAACTTCCGGGCTGATACTGAATATATTTTTGCCGCGCCGGGCATTAAATTTCTTGATAAAGTGATCGACTAGATAGGGGATATCCTCTCGCCGGTCTTTAAGCGGCGGCAGGTCAAATTTTACAACGGCCAGACGGAAGTACAGGTCATCGCGGAACTTACCCTGAGCTACCAGGCTCTTTAGGTCTCGGTTGGTGGCGGCAACAATCCGAATATCGGCTTTAACCGGTTTGGTGCCGCCCACCGGTTCATATTCGCGCTGCTGTAACAGCCGAAGTAGTTTCACCTGGGTGGACATCGGCAGTTCGCCGATCTCATCGAAAAAGACCGTGCCGTTTTCGGCGAATGCCAGTTTGCCCTGCTTGTCTTTCTTGGCATCGGTAAACGCCCCTTTGACATACCCGAACAACTCCGATTCGAAAAGCTGCACCGGCAGTGTCCCGCAATTTATCACTACGTAGTTGCCGTTCTTGCGAGGGCTCAAATTGTGAATCGCGCGGGCGAATAACTCCTTGCCCGAACCCGACGGCCCCTGAATCAGCACTGTGCTTTCGCTTTCGGCGATATCGGGCAAGATACCGAATAGTTTGTGTATGGCCGGGCTTTTGGAGATGATGTCCTCGAACGAATATTCCTTATTAAGTTCCTTGCGCAAATCTTCGATTGCCGACAAGTCCCTGAAAGTCTCGACCGCGCCCAACACCCGGCCATTGTCATCGCGAAGAACGGCGGTTGATATGCTAATGGGGATTTTCTCGCCCAGGTTGTTTATGATATTAACCGCCCGATCGATAGTTTCCACGCCGGTTTTCAGAGTCTCTCTTAGCGGGCACATCTCGCAGATATCGGAGTGGAAAACATCCGAACAGCGGCTTCCGACCGCTTTTGAGGCCGATATGCCGGTTATCTTCTCCGCCGCCGGATTGAAACTGGTGATTATCCGCTGTGAATCGACCGTGAACACGCCATCGGCGATTGAACTTAAAATCACCTTAAAAAACTGCAGTTCTTTCGATGAATCATCCATGGGAAGTATTATAATAAGATAACGGCGGAATTACAAGCGGGTTATGGCAAGAGCCGGGCGATGTGACAATCTGCCAATGTTAAGCACGACCTTTCCCATCCTGATGGAGCGAGCGTAACATATATAACAATATTCAATTACGCCGTTATGCTCTGCCAGTACCGATATCAATCTTCAGATTAATATTTCAAAAATTCCCTTGACTTTTATTATTAAGTACACTAAATATCAGTATGCTAAACAAAAAAGAGTTTAATATGGCGGATAATGACTTAAGTTCAAGTGTTTTAATCGCTTTAAGACAGATAATGCGGGCGGTTGAACTTCATTCAAAGAAACTGGAGAAAAATTACAATCTTACGGGGCCTCAGCTTATATTACTGAATCAGATTGTCAAGCGTGACGGCATTCCCATGAGCGCCTTAGCTATTAATATGAGCTTGAGTAACGCGACTATTACCGGTATAGTCGACCGCCTGGAAAAACGAGGGCTGGTCAAGCGGACCAGAGATTCAAGTGACAGACGTCAGATATTGATCAAGCCTACCGAAAACGGTATCGAGACTTTAAAAAGCGCGCCCTCGCCGCTTCAGGAACAGTTCATAAAAAGATTCAAAGAGTTAAGCGAGAATGGTCAAAAAGCGATAGTTGCCGCGCTCGAACGGGTCGCGACCATGATGAAAGCCGAACATCTTGAAGTCGCGCCGGTCCTGTCAGCGCGGCCTCTTCAAGACGATGAGCTAAACAATAAGTAAGGAACAAAATGATGAAAGATAAAAACAGTACTAAAACATTGGAAACGAAAGCAAACAATACATTAGAAATTAATATACATGTTCTAAGAAACATCGATGATTTTCCGGCCTGGATAACAATTGAAAGCCTCGCGAAATTTATCTATGATAATATTAAGCCATACGAGGATACTCTTGAAGATACCAAACGGGCCGTTGAGGTCGCTATCGATTCAGATCAGCCTAAAGGAGCGTTTATTCTCCTGGCCGAAAAGAACCGGAAGCCGTTAGGAGCATTAATAATGCTTCGCACCGGAATGAAAGGCTATGTGCCGGAAAACATCCTCTTGATGGTTTGTGTGCATCCATCTACCAGAGGCAAAGGTGTTGGCGGAATGCTAATCCGAAGGAGCCTGGAATTAGCCGATGGTAATGTGAAACTTCACGTAGAATATGATAATCCGGCCAAAAAAGTTTATGAGAAGATCGGCTTCACGACAAAATACGCTGAAATGAGGTATCTCAAATGAACCGGCTTATAATAAATCTTGAAGCGTTAAAATATAATATCGCCGTTATTAATAAATGGATGGACCGTCATAATGCTACCTGGACAGTGGTCACGAAAGTCCTGTGCGGCCATCTGGACACCATAAAAGCCTTGCAATATTTAGGTATCCGCTCGATGGGCGATTCCCGTCTGGAGAATTTGAAGATAATCGAAAGAATGATACCGGATTTCGAAGCGTGGTATCTGCGCGTACCGGATGTCAGTTCGATCCCTGAGGTTATCAAGTATTCCGATGTTAGCTTAAACAGTGAGATCGAGATTATCAAGGAGCTAAACAGAGAGGCCAGGCTGCAGGAGAAAATTCACCGGATCATCATAATGATTGAATTAGGCGATCTTCGTGAAGGAATTCTCCCCGGCACTCTGGTAGATTTTTATAATCAAGTTTTCGAACTTTCCAATATTGAGGTTCTGGGTATCGGAGCTAACCTCGGTTGTCTGGCGGGAACGATTCCGAATATTGATCAATTCATGCAGCTGGTTTTATATCGCGAACTTCTTGAACTGAAATTCAAACGAAAACTACCGACAATCTCAGCCGGGTCAACGGTAGTTTTACCGTTGCTTATAAACAAGCAATTACCGGTGGCAATAAATCACTTTCGTATCGGCGAGGCTATTTTTCTCGGTACGGATCTCATAAATGGCGGAACCCTTCCCTATCTGAGCAACGAAGTAATGTTATTGGAGGCGGAAATCGCTGAAATAAAAGAAAAAGGTCTGGTACCGTTGGGGGAAACGGGCTCATCTACAGCGCCATTCGAAACCGAGATTGATGATGATTCGTCACCCGGGCAACGCGGTTATCGGGCATTAGTCAGTATCGGCCATCTCGACACGGATATAAGCGGTTTGACACCTTTAAACGATAACTATAAAATAGCCGGAGCTTCCAGCGATATCACGGTTATAAACGTCGGCGATGATCCGGGCGATCTAAAAGTTGGTGACACTATTAAATTTAGAGTAAATTATTCCGCTCTGCTTAGATTAATGAACGGAAAATATATAGAGAAACAGATAATACCCGCCCTGGATAATTTTAAAAAGGAACTCAACACTGAGCGTTTTGAGGTTTTACCTGTAATGTCACAAATTGAAGAGGAAGAATAACCGGTTAATTAAATACTGCTTATGTCACTCCTGTTATTTGTCAATTTCAATAGTTTTTCCATTTTCTGTATGAATATCATAGAAATATTCGCCAGCAGGAGGTTTGCGAGTGCCTGATCGTTTGATTTTATGGGCTATAGTCATTGGCTATATGGCATTTGTATTTGTAAAAGGGGTTTCAAAAGTCAGACACGTCGGCACATCGGATGACTTCCTTGTTGCCGGCCGAAATGTCACCTGGTTTTTCTTATTCGCTACTATGGGAGCAACAGTCATAGGCGGTGGTTATTCTATCGGGGCAATCGGCAAAACCTATGAATGGGGTATCTTGATGCTCCTGGTATCGACAGGCGGTTATTTTCATTTCATCTTTTCGGGCCTGGTAGTCGCGCCTCAATTTCGCGAAGCTGAACTTTATACTGTAGCCGGCTTTTTCGGCCATCGATTTGGCGAGAGGCCTCGTTTCGTGATGCTTATACTCTCTTTATTATTTTCTGTATTTATCGTTGCCGCCCAGATGGCGGCTTTTGGTACGGTCTTAACGGCCATATTACCGCAGTACACGGATTCGTTAAACATTTTAAGATGGGCGATAATTATAGGCGGGGCCATGGTGGTAATCTATAGCACTGCCGGCGGATTGCTGGCAGTCATATCTACTGATACATATCAATTCATAGTATTATTTCTGGGTTTCGTGGTTACCCTGGCGTTTTGTGTCCCCGATATAATAGGCTCATATAATCCCGGTACCAAAAAATTCGTTCCCACCAGGTTTGGGTCTATCGACATCATTAATCCCGAAAATATGGCTAATACGCTGTTGACGGCCAATGATTCATTATCGAGTTATATTCGGGCAAACACGGATATTGAAAAACTTCAGCTGTTAAAACAAGCTAACCCGGATTCGGCATCGATTAAAAAAATAGCGAATTTTCTAAAAGATGAATTAAACACCTTATTAGATGATAAAAATCTGTACAATCCGATTAGATTTGAACATGTCGAGTTAAGCAAGCAAACGCGAGCATACCTTGGCAGAAGTAATTTAAATTCAAGAGAGCAGATGAGGTTTAATCTGTCACTTTTACAGGATGCCTATAGCGATGAATTGACTAAAAACCGAAAGATCCCTGATGTTTTTTTCAAGTTGGATGGAGGTAAAGGCTGGATATTTCTCATAACTACGTTTTTAGCCTTTCTCCTGGGAGAGACTTTCGCTCCGGGTTACGCCACCCGGTACTGTATAGGTAAGGATTCCCGGCATACTAAAATCGGAATAGCCGGTGTTGGCTTTTTTTTAGCTTTTACATTCCCGGTGATATTGTTTTTTATCGCTTTGTATGCGCGCATACATTTTCCAGATATAGAGCCACAACAGGCCTTGCCGATGGTTGTGCACCAACTTAATAATCCCATTATCGGCGGGTTAATTATAGGCGCGCTATTGATGGCGGTAATGTCATCGGCGGATTCCGCCCTGAACTCATCGACCGCTATTTTTGTTAAAGATTTATTCGAACATCAACTTGGCTGGCATCACATAAGCGACCGCAAGAAATTGACAATCGCCAGACTTTGCTCCGCTTTGCTGGGTATAACCGCAATATTGATTGCTGTGCTCTGGTCAGATATTATCGGAATTTTACTGTTCACATATCATCTCTGGGCGCCGGCGGTAATTTTGCCGGTTGTCGTCGGGGCAATATACAAAAAACGCTCCAAACAACTAACGAATAATATATTTATAACAATGCTGTGCGCGATCGGGTTTAGTATGACTTATCTTTTTGTTATGTTTTTAAATAACAAATTCGATATCGCTTTATTTCCGAATAAAGTCTATGATTTTATGGCGCAGTTTGACACCTCGGTTTTCGGAGTGATGATCTCTTGTATCGTATTTTTTGTGCTCAGTACCTATACAAAATATACTAATGTTGGCGGTAAAAACCGAAAGGGGTAAACAGGAAATGTTTTATTCGTCATATATAGAGCTGAGCAAGTCGGCTCTTCATAAAAACATCAAATTTATAAAAAACCTGATCGGACCGGATGTTCAATACTCGTCCGTGATTAAAGGCAACGCCTACGGTCATGGCATCAAAGAATTCGTCCCGCTGGCTGAACAATGCGGAGTTCGCCATTTTTCCGTGTTCAGCGCCGATGAGGCTAAATCGGCGCTTGAAAGCAGGCAGGCAAACAGCCACGTCTGTATTATGGGTTCGATCGATAACGATGAACTGGCCTGGGCGATAGAAAACGATATATCTTTTTATGTGTTCGAAACAGATCGTTTATACGGCGCTATTGAGGCTTCCCGGAAAATAGGCAAACCGGCGCAAATTCATCTCGAATTGGAAACCGGCCTGAACAGGACCGGCCTGCAAAGAGAACAGTTAGCTAAAGCTTTCGAAATTATAAAAGAAAATCCGGAATCCTTAAATATCCAGGGAGTATGTACTCATTACGCCGGCGCGGAAAGCGTGAATAATTATTTCCGTATTAAAAATCAGATAAAAGAGTTCAACCGTCAATGCCGATGGCTTAAAAAACAGGGTATCGATTACGGACTTCGCCATACTGCCTGTTCGGCGGCGGCACTGAGTTATCCGGAAACCAGGATGGATATGGTCAGGATCGGCATAGCTCAGTATGGTTTTTGGCCCAGCCGCGAAACGAGAATGCAGTATATCTTAAAGTGCGCCAAAGATGAAAAAAAGAAAGCTATTGATCCCCTGAAAAGAGTGATGACCTGGAAATCGAAAATCATGAATATCAAGGAAGTCGAGCCGGGCGAGTTCATTGGATACGGCACTTCTTATCAAACATCATATAAACAGAAAATTGCCTCGATTCCAACGGGCTATCACCATGGTTTCGCCCGAAGTTTAAGTAACCTTGGTTATGTCCTGATACACGGGAAACGTGCTCTGGTAGTCGGCATGGTAAATATGCAGGTAACCATGGTCGATGTGACCAGGATAAAAGACGCGCAAATAGGTGATGAGGTCGTGTTAATCGGCAGGCAAAATAAAGCCGCCATCACTGTCGGTTCATTTTCCGACCTGACCCGTTTCCAAAACTATGAAGTCCTGGCCCGTCTGCCTTTTAATATTCCCCGACTGATTTCGGATTGATTTTTAGGATTTTTTCTCCCATTTCGAAATTTTTTTGTTGACAAACCCCAAACAACTGCCGATATTGATTATGTGCATATGCACAATATAGGAGATAGATATGCCTCGTCCCAGAAAACAAAGATGCTGTCGCCGCTACAATGCCGACCGTATATATAAGCCCCAGGGAATACCCCTCAGGGATATCGATACCACTATTTTAAGCCTGGACCAGTTCGAAGCGATGCGTCTGTGCGATGTCGATAATCTGGACCAGGAACAGGCCGGCCATCGGATGGGCGTGTCGCGCGGCACAATTCAGCGATTATTATATGATGCCAGGAAAAAGATTGCCGAGGCCATATTAGCGAATAATGCCATAATAATAAATCTCAAAGAAAGCGAGGATTGCTATGTTGGTATGCGTACCCGCCAATGGGGCAGGCGAAGGCGGGGATATGGCCATTATGGAAACAATTACGAACAAAATAAAAATATCGCTAATCGGGAGGGATCATGAAAATAGCAGTTTCAGCCAAGGGCAATGAACTTTCAAGCCAGGTAGATCCGAGATTCGGCCGGGCCACGTACTTTATTATTTACAACACGGATGATGGGTCATTCGAAGCGGTTTCAAATGATGGCGCCGCCGCCGCTCAAGGCGCGGGTATTCAAGCCGCTCAAACTGTCACCAACAAACATGTCGATTGGGTCATATCAGGCAATATGGGACCCAAGGCTTTCGCCGCGCTTAAAGCGGCGGGCATGAAAATCGCCTCCTGGAGCGATGGCACGGTTGAGGAGGCCATTAAACTTGTTAATAATGGCGAACTAAAGGAAATATCCGGGGCAAACGTGCAGGGACATTGGCAACAATAAAACGATAATTTAATAACAGGTACAATCAGTACC
>CAZFSN010000112.1:0-10623 GCA_964521815.1 uncultured Ignavibacteria bacterium
GCTTAAAAGCGAATGTTTTGCCCTATATGTTTGTCGACTTGGATATAAACGGCGCTAATTTCGGCGAATTCGATCCCGATGCGGCTGATGATTTTGGGGCATTGAATACGTTTAATTTTCTGCTTGTGCCGGGTTTATATAAAGAATTCAACGAAACGGTCCGTGGTTATTTTGGTCTGGGCCTTGGATTGTTCAGCTCCAAGATCGAGAACGGAATTTTCGAGGGTGATGGCATAGCCTATATGCTGGATGAAAAAGGCAGTAAATCTTCGTTTGGCCTTCTGGCCAAGTTGGGCGCGGATGCTTTTGTCCAGGAGAACCTGTTTTTATATGCCGAATACCGGGGCTATTCAGTCCTGGGCAAGTATGCTATGAGTTTCATCGTGATTGGCGCCGGGGTATATATTAATTAGGCGGGCGTGAATGATCAGACGAGATTTGTCTGCTGCTGAAATAAATATGAGAAAATATTTTGTTTTTTACAAGGAGAGGATAATATGAGGAGCCATATTTTAAATAAGTTGGTTTTAGCGGCCTTCGTTATATTAATACTGGCAACCTGTTCGAAGCTTAAAATAGTTAATGAAACCCCGCTTGCCGTCTCTTTAATATCTCCTAATGGTGGCGAGGTCTGTCATATCGGGACTGATTTCAACATCACTTGGGAAACCACTATTGATGAGGATGTCGTTTCATATAAATTGGAGTATTCTTTAGACGAAGGCGCAACCTGGATAGATATCCAGGATTGGACCGACGGTAACCCCCTGACTTTCTCCTGGGCTCCACCGGAAACGACCTCGCTCACATGTATGGTTAACGTTTCGTGTCGGGATGCCTCAGAAGATATTGTCAGTGATACATCCGATGCCGTGTTTATGATTTGGCCCGAAGGCGGGATGATAGCTTTCACGACGGATCGCGATGGAAATAATGAAATTTACACTATGTGGGCGGATGGAACGCATTGGAAAAATATCACCAACGATCCCGGTTATGATTATTGCCCCTCCTGGTCACCTGATTGTTCCCAAATCGTGTTCTACAGTAGTCGAAACGATTCAGAACAAATTTATATTATGAACTATGATGGAACGAACGCGGTGAATATTTCAAATAATAGTTTTTATGATTTCTGGCCCGCCTGGTCGCCCAATGGGGATAAGATCGCCTTTTCCTCATCTCGCACCGGCGATTATGATATCTATACAATGAATGTTGACGGCTCAGATACGGTAAACCTTACAAATAGCGCCGGCGACGATTTCGGTTGCTCATGGTCTCCGGCCGGGCTGGCATTAACTTTCACTTCTTTCCGCGACGGTAATTACGAAATTTACGCTATGGATGCCGATGGAAGTAATCCGACCCGCCTGACAAATCAAGCCGAGATCGACGCGTATCCCGCCTGGTCGCCAAATGGTTTATACATAACATTCACATCATGGCGGGATGGCAACACCGAGATATATGTGATGAATGTCGACGGATCTAACCAGCATAATATCACTAATAACCCCACTGATGATATTCTCTCTCAGTGGTCGCCCGATGGAGATAAAATTATTTTTATATCTTATCGAGATGAGAGTTCTGAAATATATACCATTAATGCCGATGGCACTGATCCTGTACGATTGACTGATGATACGGGCTATGAAGGTTATCCGTCGTGGTCGCCTATAGGTTAATAGAAAGATATTTTTAATTGATAATTACTGATTCAATTGGTCTTTTAAGACGTTTAACGAAGTCCATTACATTTTCAGGGAGAATGTAATGCCCCAAGTCAACGGACAATGAGGTTGACGGAGGAGTAACTATTTATGAGGATTCCAAATATTTTTCGATTAATTCCAATAATGATCGCGATATTGATTCTGACAACCTGTTCGAAGCTAAAAGTTGTAAACCTTATTGATGAAACACCGCCGGTTGTCTCTTTAACATCTCCCAATGGCGGTGAGGTCTGTCATATCGGAACTGACTTCAACATCACCTGGGAGGCCACTGATGATGATAGTGTTGTTTCATATAAATTGGAGTATTCATTAGACGAGGGGGCAACCTGGATCGATATCCAGGATTGGACCGACGGTAACCCCCTAACTTTCTCCTGGGAACCGCCGGAAACGACTTCGCTTAAATGTATGGTTAATATTTCCTGCCAGGATGCTTCGGAAAATATAGCCAGTGATACATCCGACGCGGTATTCATGATTTGGCCCGAAGGCGGGATGATAGCTTTCACGACGGATCGCGATGGAAATAATGAAATTTACACTATGTGGGCGGATGGAACGCATTGGAAAAATATCACCAACGATCCCGGTTATGATTATTGCCCCTCCTGGTCACCTGATTGTTCCCAAATCGTGTTCTACAGTAGTCGAAACGATTCAGAACAAATTTATATTATGAACTATGATGGAACGAACGCGGTGAATATTTCAAATAATAGTTTTTATGATTTCTGGCCCGCCTGGTCGCCCAATGGGGATAAGATCGCCTTTTCCTCATCTCGCACCGGCGATTATGATATCTATACAATGAATGTTGACGGCTCAGATACGGTAAACCTTACAAATAGCGCCGGCGACGATTTCGGTTGCTCATGGTCTCCGGCCGGGCTGGCATTAACTTTCACTTCTTTCCGCGACGGTAATTACGAAATTTACGCTATGGATGCCGATGGAAGTAATCCGACCCGCCTGACAAATCAAGCCGAGATCGACGCGTATCCCGCCTGGTCGCCAAATGGTTTATACATAACATTCACATCATGGCGGGATGGCAACACCGAGATATATGTGATGAATGTCGACGGATCTAACCAGCATAATATCACTAATAACCCCACTGATGATATTCTCTCTCAGTGGTCGCCCGATGGAGATAAAATTATTTTTATATCTTATCGAGATGAGAGTTCTGAAATATATACCATTAATGCCGATGGCACTGATCCTGTACGATTGACTGATGATACGGGCTATGAAGGTTATCCGTCGTGGTCGCCTATAGGTTAATAGAAAGATATTTTTAATTGATAATTACTGATTCAATTGGTCTTTTAAGACGTTTAACGAAGTCCATTACATTTTCAGGGAGAATGTAATGCCCCAAGTCAACGGACAATGAGGTTGACGGAGGAGTAACTATTTATGAGGATTCCAAATATTTTTCGATTAATTCCAATAATGATCGCGATATTGATTCTGACAACCTGTTCGAAGCTAAAAGTTGTAAACCTTATTGATGAAACACCGCCGGTTGTCTCTTTAACATCTCCCAATGGCGGTGAGGTCTGTCATATCGGAACCGACTTCAATATAACCTGGGAAGCGGCCGATGATAACAGTGTCACCTCGTATAAATTAGAGTATGTGGTAGGTGAAGATACAATATGGACTGATATCCAGGATTGGACCGACGGCAATCCTTTAACGTATGCCTGGACTGTACCGGAAACCCCTTCCACTAATTATCGGGTGCGAATCTCCTGCCAGGATGCCGCCGGCAATATTGCCAGCGACACATCGGACGAAATGTTCATGGTTTGGCCTGAGGGGGGTATGATCGCTTTCGCATCGAACCGCGATGGTACAAATGATATTTTCACCATGTTTGCGGATGGATCCAATGCACAAAATATATCCAACAGCATTGGAGATGACTTTTATCCTTGCTGGTCACCTGACTGCTCGAAAATCGCCTTTGCTGCTAACCGTGATGGTAATGATGAAATTTATATTATGAACAGCGATGGCACTAATCAGGTAAATATATCGAATAATCCGGGTAATGATCGATGGCCTTTCTGGTCGCCTGATGGTAATAAGATCGCTTTTTCGAGCGACCGGGCCGGCAACTGGGAGATTTATATAATGAATCCCGATGGTTCTGAGCAATATGATCTTACAATCAATGGCGACTATGATTATTATTGTTCCTGGTCTCCAACGGGTGAATTAATAGCTTTTCATAGCTATCGCGGTAGCAATTACGACATCTACATAATGGATGCAGAGGGCTCTAATCAAACAAGGATTACGACTAGTGTGTTGTGGGATTCTTACGCAAGCTGGTCGCCAAGTGGTTTACTGATTGCCTTTCGGCATGGCGATCCAGGCAATGATGAGATCTATCTTATGAATGCAGATGGCTCGAATCAGCATAATATCTCAAATGCCCCATCCTCCGCTGACCACGGTCCTCAATGGTCTCCCGATGGGGGAAAAATAATATTTTATTCCAACCGATTAGGACTTTATGAAATTTATGTAATGGATACAGATGGCTCTAACCAGGTAAATATTTCCAATTCACCGACAAGCAATGATCAACATCCATCATGGTCGCCGATTGATTAGAAGGAAATAACATTAGCTTAGGATAAAAATCAAATGCTGAGTTTCTTGAAAATATTTAAAAAAGCCGCCAAGGTTGCGGGCAAAGCCAAGCGCCCCGGTGAAAGCAGCGAGCCAATTGACACGTCCATCTATCGCATCGGCTTATTCGGCCATGGCGATGTCGGCAAAACGGTGTTTTTAACATCCCTATACGCCTTCTCCAAGGATTCACCCGACCTGCAACTGATGGCTATGGGCGATACCCAGGCTTATCTCGAAGAGAATTTCAACTTGATGCAAGGCAAGGGCAGCGATCATATCACCCGGCAGAAAATCGATGCCCGAAGATTTCCCGGGGCTACATCGGCGGAGAAAAAGCTGAGTTTCTCGGTTCAAGTCGGCAAGACAGTCAATGTCACCCTCGAGACAATCGATTATTCCGGTAAAAACTTATACATAGATTCCGCCGGCGGAATACCGCAGGAACTGATGGATTTTTACCAGCTATGTGATTGCATCCTTTTTCTTATCGAACCGGACGCTATCAATAACGAGGGGGAGTTTACCCGGCGAATCGCCTCATTCACTCAGTTAATCAAACAGCTTGCCGGACCATCTAAAAAGCTCAAAATACCGGTAGGACTCGTAATCACCAAAGCGGATGAGCTTCCCGGTTTCAAATCGGGTTTGCAATCGACTTTAGTCGGCAGCGGATTCGGTTATGTTAAGGCCCAGCGTTTCAACGATTTTTTAGGGGGCATGGTCAAACAACGGTATCTGGCGGACTACCCCGAATGGAAGAAAACTATCAGGTCGGTGCTTGGCCGGTTTCAATCGTTTTTCAGCCCTTTGATCAAAAACACCCTGGATTATCAGGTGTTTTTTGTATCCTCCACCGGTAATCCGCCTCAGGTAATTGGCACTGAAACCGGTAGTAAAAGTAAAACTCCGCCGGCTGATTTCAGGCCATTAGGGGTAAGCCAACCGCTGGAATGGGCGTTAAAAAGAATCCGGGCTTGCCGGCGAGCTGTCATATTAAACGCGATTTTAAAGTGGTTCATTTTCGTTTCGCTGTTTTTAGTCATGTTTGTGTCACTGGCAAGTGTTTACAATATGAAAAAAATCGATTCGTTGATTGACAAGGTTTCAAATCTCAAATTAGACCGTCTGGAAGCTTATAGCGACCTGGCTTCGGCGTTCAATGGTTACTCGAATAATTTTTTCATCAAGGTTTTCTTCAATGATTTCAGCCAGGCGGCCAACGAAAAGTATAATCATTTTGCCGGTGTCTCCGGCGACGACTGGATAAGGGTTCAGTTCGAACAATTCAACCTGGCCAAAGATTCGGCCGCGGTCTTGCTCGCGATTGCTAACGACCCGGGAACAGATACGGTTTCTTATAAAACAGCCTTATCATCGCTTGGCAACATTCTGACTATGGCCGAGGAGCTGGAGAGATCTATCAAAACCCAGGGTTACAGCACTGCCTGGATGACCAATGACCTGAAATCCTGGCGAGAAACGCTGGATAAGATGCCATCCGTTGAAGACCATGGCGCGGTCGCGAAATTAATAAATGAATACGCGGCGCTTAAGAAAGATTTTACCGAAAATATCAATAGCAAAAATTACATGTATTTGCTGGATCTTGTCGATAAGAACCAATTTCCGGGTAAGCTGGCCGAATTCAAGGCTAAATTGGATGAGCACGCCAAAGTACCGGGCGTAGACAAGTATTCTCAAAAAGTAGATAGTTATCTCAATCTGGTGGCTGAACTTAATCGAAAGGGCAATTATATCTATTTCACCGTTTCCGGCGCTGACCCCTCGACGAATGGCTATTACATTACCTTTGAACCGCAACCGGGTTTTCCCGAGGGTGCTCTCGACGCGTCCTCACGGGAGAGAATCAGAATCCCGGCCCAGAATGATATCGAAATTAAACTTCACGATGTCAATAAGGCGGTAGCAGTAGATAATTGCATTATTCCAGGCGGCTATGAAATATTATCGTGGAACAACAAGAAATTGTGTTTCAAGAAACAAAATCTCAATGTGAAATTGCTTTTCGATCTAAATGAGTTTGAAACATCGTTGAAAGATCAGCTTTAGCTGATATTTGATATTATTAGGTCTTGCTGACTTGTTTATTAAAAGCTTGTATCTTTTTGCTAAAAAGATATGCTGTTTAGTTCCGAAGTTTTTAAATTGATCGTATCATTTTGCTTGCCCAAATCGGCATTTTCACCTTTGACCAACAAACCATAACCTAAGGCCGGCAGCATAAGGATTGCTTTTAATCGGTTGCTTTTGCCTTTGTGGCTCAATATTTTGCTTTCAATTGCAATATTTTTACCCAGAGCGGTTCGAACCGAATCGATTCTGACCTCAATTTCTCCGCCTCCGCCCAATAATCCCGGCTTTTTAAATTTCGTAATTTCACAAAATACTTCCCCGCCAGCTTGGATAACTTCAATGCCAGATATTGTACGGCCTTCAGCAATTTCGAAAATTTCATTGTTTGCTGGCTTGGATTTTAGCTCTGTTGAAAGATTCAGCTTGAATTTAACCGAAATATCAGTCCCCTTGGGGATATATACTTTGCCGCAATAGGCTTGGGGTGCCATTATTGAGAACGCTAAGAACATAATTAGTGGAAACAGGATGATTTTAATCCCAAGTTCCCGCTTCGCTATTTTACTTCCCATAGAATTCCGATACATATCTTCCAACCTTCTTTTAAATCAATCTATGTAATAATCGCCCAATTAAAACATTATGAATATCCTTTTATCGATATCCCGTCATTTCTTTTAATCTATTAAATATCTTGACAAATTATAACAATTATCTACATTTTATTCAAGAGTAATTTAATCTCCAGAGGGAATAATGGGTAAACCGGCAGCCAGAATGGGTGACACTACGAGTCATGGCGGCTCGATTGTCGTTGGAGCGCCTACGGTACTAATAGGCGGCCAGCCGGCGGCGCGAATGAACGATATGCATGTCTGCCCGATGGTGAATCCCGGCGTACCGCCTCCGCCACATGTCGGTGGGCCGATTCTTTTAGGCTGTCCGACTGTGCTTATCTGCGGCCAGATGGCGGCCCGCATGGGCGATATGGCACAATGCAGCGGTCCTCCCGATTCGATAGTCGGCGGCTGCCCTACGGTACTGATAGGCGAAGGCGGCGGTGGCGGTGGAGGCGGCGGCCCGGCCGGCGCGGCGGCCTCGGCGGCCGTGGCGGGCAAGGACCCTGACAGCGAAGACGAGCATTTCCTCGATGTTAAATTCACGGATAAAAAGGGCAATCCTGTCAGGGGTGTAAATTACGCGCTTAAAACCCCGGACAATAAGGATATTAAGGGAACATTGGGCGGTCAGCTCAAAAAATCCGGCGTCAAAGAGGGCAGCCACGAAATTCAATTGAAGGGGGTAACCGCCGCCAAATGGTCCGTTTCTGAAGCCAAAGTCGGCGAAAAGGTTAAGCTATCGGCGGAATCATTCGGTATCGAGTCGGGAACTCCGGCGACCATTAGTATATTTATGAAGGACTCCAATTCTACGGATAAATTATTCGAGGTTCTCGAAGCAAAAGTCGATAGCGACAAGATTAAGGCGGAGTGGGAATTTAAAGTCGATGAGAAACTACTGGGAATCCAGACCACAGAAAAAAAACAGGGCGGATATTCGCTACCTGAATATTATTTCCAGGTTAAAGCCGAAAGTTATTCGGCTCGTTCTGGATTTCTGCGTTTCAAAGACTATATAGAATTGGAGCTTAAGGACGAGGACGGCAAAGCGCAGGCCGGAGCCGGTTATAAGCTTTATCTATCCACCGGCGAAATTCGAGAAGGCAAACTCGATTCAAGCGGTTATATCAAAGAAGAGAATATCCCGCCGGGGAAAGTTAAGGTTTCGGTTGAAATTGTTAATGAATAGAGTAGGCCCAATGCTATTCGTTAGTTATCCGGGATACGATTTTATTTAAACTGACTTAATTGTAAAGGCTTGTGGAATGGCGAAATATTCATACGTCGGCACAAAAAACAAGAAGATGGTCAAGGGCGAAATCGAAGCTCAAAGCGAACTCGACGCCAAAGCCAAACTTCGTGAAGCGAATATTCAGCCTACACAAGTATTTCTACCGCTTGAATACGCAAGCATTCAATTCATATCATATCAGGTTAATACTTTCCCCAAATCGGGCGCGCTGACCTATTCCGGCCGGCGCAATCATACTTTCGACGGTAAAACGTACAAGCTGCCGACCTATAAAGTCGATGAGGCTTACCTGGGTAAAGTCGATTCCGCCGAAGATATCGATAACCGATGTTATCTGGTTAAGGAAGCTATCGAAGCGGCCGCGGCGCGGGCTGAAATATCGGCCGATGATAATTGTTTGAAATTATTTATGATGCCCGAATTTTATTTCAGGGGCGGCAAAGGAGCCTATTCGCTGGACGATTACCAGAAGGTGATCGAAAAGCTGCGCAAACTGGTTGAGGATAATAAATGGAACCACTGGCTGTTTGTCTTCGGCACGGTTCTGGCAATCTTTGAACCTCTGGCAATCGAGGCCGAAGGTTCAAAGGGCAAAATGCAAAATAGAAAAGCCATTCTTAACACGGCCTTAGTCCAGAAAGGCGGCGCGGGCGAGGAAAAATCATGTGTCATTATCAAAGATGTTATGTCGGATATCGATTTTTCCCGGCAGAAATCGATAGAATTCGATGTCGCTTCGGGACAGCATTACGTAATCAAGAAAAAGGCCGCCCCGGATAATCTTTGGGATGAAAATGTTGACCATCTCAAGGCCGGTAAACAAAAGGGCTGGTGGATATTCAAAAAGTGGGACGCGAACCAGAAAGCCGGCAAAGAAAATCAGGTAGCCAACTATTCCGGTTTGGGCATTTTCGAGATGGAGAAGATAACGTTTGGCCTGGAGGTATGCCTCGATCATGCCTTGCAGCGGCTAAAAAAATCGCCGCCACCGAAAGGTGACAACTGGATTCAAGTCCAACTGATTCCATCGGCGGGAATGGACCCTATGACAGAATCCATAGTCGCCTGCAAGCACGGCTGGGTTTTCAATTGCGACGGTAATGCTGTAACTAAAGTGTATGAAGTAAAATCAGAATGGCAGGGAAAAATAAACGCCACCCTGCAGTTAGAAGAAATACCGATGGCAAGAATGAAAATTCATAAAGCCGGTGATGGCCTTAAGAAATTTAATGAAAGCTTCACGGGAGAAGCTTTTCTGAAAATATTTCAGCCCAAGCCCCTGCCGGCGGCCAGGGCGGTAACGTAATGAAATTAGGTCGTTTCGATTGAATCGATTCGGGTAAAATAACAATGATATTTATTTGGAAGGTGAATATATGGCTCCAGAATTAAATCGCGGTCTATATAGCATAAATCTTCCCGATGCCTGGGAAGACCAGACAGTTTATACTTTTAAGGGTCCCGATGATAGCGGGGTTCAGCATAACCTGGTCCTGATAATCGACAACGAAGTTGGTGGCGTTAACCTTAAAACATATGGCAAGTTAAGGCTTGATTCAATCAAAGGCAATCTGCCCGGTTTTGAACTTCTGGGTGAACGTGAAAAAGAATTAAAATCCGGGGCACCAGCTTATGAGATAGTCTACAAATGGGCGCCGGCCGATGACAAGATTTTGTTCCAGAAACAGGTTTTCACGATAATCGACGGCAAGGCATACAATTTCACCTCGAGCTTTTCCAAGAAAACAATCAAGACTATCGGCGTTCAGGTTGATGAAATAATCGATTCGTTCATACCGAATGGTGAAAAGAAGTAAGATTACTCGGATATTGTTATGGGAACGAAGTTCAATAAATCAACTGACAAAGAGCACACTATCAAGGTCGAATCATCGATTTTACATGCTATCTGGGGAGCTAACGCGGCTCATGCCGGAGGTGAAATCGGGGTTGAGGTTAAGACTTTATTCGTCGGCGAAGGCGGCAAGATTACAATTACCGGCAAGAGCGAAAAAGGCAAGAAACTGGGTAAAATCAAAGAAAAGATCTATGGCAACGGTTTTTCCGGCAAATTAACTGTTCCCGATAAGATAAAACCCGGCGATATGGCCTATTTTAAAGTCGAATTATCTCAGCTTGGCCTAAGCGCCGAATCAAATCGAATACCGATATTGCCGAAAATCGAAGTTTCCAATATGAAATGGGACAAACAGGAAGCCCGCCGCGGCGATATATTAAAGTTATCAGCCAATATCGAAGGTGT
>CAZFSN010000113.1:0-10613 GCA_964521815.1 uncultured Ignavibacteria bacterium
ACCAAACGGCGCACCATGTGATGTAAAAAACGGTTGGCTTTTACTTCGTAGATCAACGCCCCGCTATAACGAAACCAACGTGAAACATAGACCTCGCAATGATTATTATGCTTTAACGATTTCGTTTTACAAAACGCCGTAAAATCATGATTGCCTTTAAATAGCGCGGCCGTCTTATTCAATCGATTAATATTTAAAGAGCGATAGCTTTGAAAACAGGTGTGACGATTTAAGGCATGGGGTGATTCGGCTATATAATATCTATAGTTTCGGCTATAAGCGCCGCGCCTGGGATCGAAACCCTTCTTTACCGGCAAAACTTTTTTAATCGCTATGTCATCGGGCAGCATGCGGTTAAGACGGTAATATAACTCGTCCGGTTCAATGAATCTTGCCAGCGAAAACGAGGCGACTTGCCCCTCCGCGTGCACCCCGGTATCGGTGCGCCCGGCGCCGAGGACGACAATCTTTTCCTTTGTAAAAAGGCTGATTATATTTTGCAATACACCCTGAACAGTCCGCTTTTCCGGCTGAATCTGCCAGCCGTAAAAATCAGTGCCGTCATATTCGACAATAAGCTTGTAATAATATCTATCCATAGTATGCTGCTAAAACGGTCAAGACAAATCCCGATAAAAGTAATAAAATATCCTGAGCTTTGAGCTTTGTTTTAGTACCGGCAAAATACACTCCGGCATCGCCTTTCAAGGCCAGCGCCGACGCGACATCATCGGTTTGGCTGATCACCCGTGAAAATAGCGGCAGCATCAGCTTTAAATTGAGCCTTATTTTATGGATTAATCTCCCGCCGAAATCAGCCCCGCGCGCTCTCATGGCCAGCACGACGATCTCTCGCTCTCTGATTAGAACCGGAATGAATCTCATGGCGATAAAAAATATCAATGCCAGCTCTTGAAAAAAACGACGCTTGAACCCGCCAAAGCCCGCGGCCAGCATACCCGCTATTTCTTGCGGCGATGTCCAGCTTATAAGACAAATGGCTGAAATTATAAAGTTCAAGAATCGTAGTAAATTAAATATCCCGGCTTTCATGCCGGTATCGGTGGCATTAAACAACCATAACCGAAACAGACTCCGACCATCGTGATAAAAAAGATGAAGGATAAATACAATCAAGAAAATCAGCCAAAATGATTTCAGGATTTTAACGATATAAAAAGGCTTCAAGCCCCCAAAGTAAGCCAATGAAAACAGGGCTAAAAGCACAATAGCCTGAGTTAAGATCAAACCGACACACAATATAATGATTGATAAACATATAAACCAGAAAAGCTTAACCTCTACAGCCACGCAGGCTATTTTGCTGTTGGGGATATATTTAAGATTAATCATCGATTCAATATACCTAAGCCGTCACTGCCGGTCAAATATTTACTTGACTTCAAACACTGTATTTTTGATTATGCCGCGTGCAGAATGGCGGACGTTTTCTGGGCCGTAATATGGCCCTGGGGATTATCAACGGCATATTTTTTAATCTGGTGGCGGCTTTTTTAAGCGGAACTACAGTTATTCCGCTTTTTATATCCGGCTTAACTGATTCCCCCGTAATAATCGGCGCTTTCTCCACGCTCGAAAGTTTTGGCTGGTATTTCCCGCAATTATTCATGGGCGCCTTAATCGCCGGCAGGCCGCTTGTCCTTGCTTATTATAACAAATTATCATTTTCCAGAGTGATTTCATTTGCCGCCATAATACCTCTGATTTTTTTAATCAAAGATAGCAATTACAGTCTTCTACTGATCGGATTTGGTTTATTATTTGGGATTTATGCTATCACTTCAGGCATGGCGGGTATAGCTTTTATGGAAATAGTAGGCAAAATGATTCCGGTAAATAAACGAGGAACTCTTTTCGGTCTCAGGATGTTTTTCGGCGGCTTGCTGGCGATTCTGGCGGGGCCGATCGTAAAATATATGCTGGACCGATGGCAATTCCCAATCAACTTCGGATATATTTATACCATATCATTAATAATAATAATTTTCGCGCTGGCCGTTTTCGGCTTCGCCAAGGAACTTCCTCCGCTGGTGTTGAAAATCAAACCGGGATTCAAAAACAATTTCGCTAAAAGCCTATCTTTATTTAGGAACGACGTAAACATCCGCCGACTTGTGGTTGCCCGATATTTGACCAATACGGCTTTACTGGCAATGCCTTTTTATATTATTTTAGCTACCGAGCATCTCGGCATATCCCGGCCGCTGGCGGCGACATATTTATCATTTGAGAAAGTCGGCTACCTGGGTTTGAATGTCCTCTGGGGCTGGCTTTCTGACAGGATTTCCAATAAGCTTGTTCTGAAAGTTTCGACGATTTTCGCAATCATAGCGCCGGCCCTGGCATTATTTTCGGTTTATCACTATCCCGGTTATTTCGTTTTCGGCCTGGTGTTTTTCTTCAATGGAGCGGCTTTAAGTGGTACCAGCCTGGGCTATATCAATTATTTATTGGAAATATGCAATGATGATGATCGAGTTTTATCGATGGGTCTTATCCATTCTTTTATCGCCCCGGCCATATTCTTTTCGGCCTTGGGTGGATTGCTGATTGAATTGTTTACAATTAAGATATTATTTATAGTCACGCTAATCGGTCTGATTTTCTCCTACTGGTACATAAGCCAATTAAAAGAACCTGTCAGGGAAAATTGGCAGAATTGATAAATCAATTTTTACTTATTAAAAATATCAATTGAAACGTCTTACATTTGACTAATTCGGATGAGTTTTTCTTCTCGTTGCGAAGCGGCCAAGGCACATCCGTGTAATCTGTCAGTTTGCTACCCAACGAGTTACAGATTGCTTCGTCCCCGTACGGGTCCTCGCAATGACAGGTTTTAAGGTATTTCAACGATCCCGCCGCTTGAAGATGAGTACAGTATCTGCGTATTTAAGCATGTTGCGGTTGATCAAATCAGGCGAGTCCTAACGGCATTTTTTACATAATCCATATATCTCGAACCTGAAGCCTTGAGGTTTATAGTCGAACTCATTGACGATCCGGTTTTGCTCTTTTTCGATAGCCGATGAGGTGAATTCCTCGGTATGCCCGCAATTGACGCATATGAGATGGCCATGGTTGACACGCTTAAACGCTTTTTCGAACCGGGCTCGGCCATCCCCGAAATTAACCTCATTAGCCAGGCCGCATTCGGTGAAAAGTTTCAGCGTACGATAGACTGTCGAGAAGCCGATATAAGGATAATGCTTTCGAACCAGCGCGTGAAATTCATAAGCGGAGATGTGGCCGGTTGTGGATAAGAACGTTTCCAGAATATTAAATCTTTGGTCGGTGCGCTTCAGGTTTTTCGATCTTAAATGTTCAGCCAATACTTCTTTTTCGTTAATCATTGTCTACTCCTGCTACACGCGGAACACAAACCGAATATTTGAAAATTGTAATCCAGTAATTTAAAATCCATTTCCGCGCATATCCTGGCCTGAAGATCCAGTAATTCGGGAAGATGAAAACCGAAACGATTACCGCAATCCCGGCAGATCAAATAATCTACTCGGGGTTGATCGGTTATTTTTTCGAAACCGACGGCGGCCCCGCCGAACCAAACCCGGCGCAATAAACCGGCCTGTTCCAGTAATTCAAGCGTCCGGTAAACAGTCGCCCGTGAAGTCTTCCGGCCTTTTTGCTTGAGTATGACCAAAAGATCATCAGCCTCAAAATGCCCTTCGGTAGCCAGGGCTTCTTCCAAAATCGTGAGCCTCTCCGATGTCGGCTTCAACCTTTTGCTTTCGAGGAACTGATTAAATTTCGTCAGCATTGTGTTTGATTACTCCCTGACATTGATATTCATTACCATATACACTATTTCGCGTGAATCGGTCAAGCGTTTTCTTAATTTTATCTTGACACCAGATACTGTATTCCTTAATTAAAACCTGTGTAAATAATAACTTAAAATCAATGGAGGAGATTTTGAAAAAAACATTGATCTTTACCCTCATTATCGCGGCTATAGGCGCTTTTATAATCGGCTGCGATCAACAGAAAGCTATCGATCAGATTCTGGAAAACCCTCAAATGAAGAGCTATTTGATGGGTAAAATGATGGAAGACGAAGCTATTAAAGCCGATATCACCAACCAGCTTATGGCGGATTCCGCCTGGGTCAATTCAATTATCGTCCGCCTCACTGATCAGCAAAACACTCGCACTATTATGTTCGAAAACCTGTTAACGCATGAAGGCATGGGCGATATGATGCTGGAAAAAATGGCCGAGGATCCGGCATTAAAAACCAAGATAAAGGAAATCGCCAAAAGAAGATAGTCTTTGATATTTGCCAATAGAATTTAAGCGGGATGCCATAAATAATTGCGCTTCCCGCTCTTTTTTTGGAGATTATTAAGAAAATATCTCTTTTACTTCACGCCATAAACAAGCGGATACGCCAACGAAAATAAACAGCACAAAAATTACGAAATACTCATAATACCTTGATGATTGCGCTTTATCGGCTAATTGCCCGAGGTTTATATTGTCCGCGAATTTCAAAGCCGATAACTCGTTAATAAACAAATTGTAGCCATGATTGAACCATTCTATGATGGCCGGTAAATTGATAATCAACAGCATTACCGCCGCTAAAGATGCCGCAAGCCAAGTCCATTTTCGGATAAGCCGAAAGCGATATTGCTGTTCGTATCGATTATAAAGAGTCGATTTGAGGTTTTCGGAAATATCCACAGTTTCGGCTGTTAATGAAAGCTGTCGTAGAGCGGTCTCTAATCCCAACTCGGCGGCATATTTTTGAGCGCATGCCGGGCATATTTCAAGATGCTTAAAAACTTCATCAATATCTCCGGTTTCGCTATTTAAATTCCTGTCAATATCTTCACATCTCATTATAAACTTGCTCCGGCTAAAGTTCTCAATTCGGCTTTGGCCCGGAAAAGCCTGATTTTCACCGTGCTTATCGGGATATCCAGAAGCCGGGCTATCTGATCATATTTTAAATCCTGATAATATCTCAAGATAATTATCTCCCGGTACTCTTCGTTTAAGCTGTTCACCATTTTCTTAAGCCTTAATTTCAATGATAAATCCATCTCATTCTTTGACGAAATAACCGGTTCTGTTTCATTCTCCAGTTTTTGCCGTCTTTGCTGGTTAAGGCAATAATTTTTGCAAATTTTATAAAGCCAGGTAGAAAATTGCGAATCACTCTGGAAATAAGGTAGACCCTGATAAGCTTTGACAAAGACCTCCTGAACAGCGTCTTTGGCCGCTTCGGATTCATGCAAGTAACTTAAAGCGGTCCGATATATGAAATTCTGGTGACGGCAGACAAGATCATTAAATGCGGTATCATCGCCGCTTTTGGCGCGGGCTAAAAGCTGCGCATCGGAAACCGCCATTTTCGCCTGGAAATTCCGGGCTATGTTTTTCACTCCCGCGCCGACTAAGCCTGTTAATTGATAAACCATCGCCATTTAACTATAAGACAGGTAAATACCGGATTTTGTTACATAAAAAGTCAAATTATTTTTGTAACATTTTAAATCGCCGGGGTGTCCTACGAGTAAACAAAAACGAGTGAAAGGAGAAACTAATGGACCCAATAATTGATGGACTTGTACCAATAACAATAGTCGCGATAATTTTTACTACGGTGTCGGCAGTCGGCATAGTACTGATTTTGGCCGCTATAAAAAAACGAAAAATGGAAGTCGACGCTTATAAGGCCGCAATTGAAAAAGGGTTGCCCGTGCCCGAATTTAAAATTCGCATAACCGAAAAATCGCCTGCCAATACGCTTAAAGCCGCCCTGGTATGGATGGCTTGCGGCCTCGGATTCACTATAATGATGTATGTAATCGCACTTGAAGAGCGGGATTTTAGCCCGATGGGCATTGGCTCGATACCTTTTTTAATCGGGGTGGCATTGGCTATTTCGTACGTTATCGAGAAAAAAGAGCGTGAAAAGGAAAAAAACAATTCCTGATGTTGCTAAAATATGGGTGGGCGGTATCTTTAAAGGGATTTCGAGTGAAATCCCTTTAACTTTGCCTGCACCTGTTTAATTTTCCATCGCCCCAGACTGATGGCAAAAGCAAAACTTGTGATCGGGTTGATTGTAGCGAAGAGGCTGTCTTAAAAAGCAGACAGACTGCGCGGACGCGTCGGCCTGTTGATTAAATTACTCATTTATCGCCCCAAAATGCCATCTGCGAAACCGGCTTGAAACTTCGGCGATGTATAGGACAGGGACCTAGTTCATACAGCATTTCGATGTGCTTTTTCGTGCCGTAACCTTTATGACGTTCGAATCCATACCCGGGGTAAATATCGGCCAGCTCAATCATGTAAACATCACGGGTCACTTTGGCTAATATCGAAGCGGCGGAAATCTGGGCGATGAGTTTGTCGCCGCCGATTACAGCCTCTTGAATAATATCGATTCCGGGTATCTTGAATTTGCCGTCGACTAATATTTTTCCCGGGCGGACAGGAAGCCTTTCGACCGCTTTTCGCATAGCCAGAAGCGATGCCTGAAGAATATTAATCTTATCGATAACAGAACAAGAAACGCCGGCTACAGCGTAACCGGCGGCTTTATCGATAATTTCGGAAAAAACGCGACATCTTTGGGCGGGCGTCAGAAGCTTGGAATCTGCCAGTCCTTTTATCTTTATATCGGAATCAAAAACGACGGCGGCGGCAACTACCGGCCCGGCTAAAGGTCCCCGACCGGCTTCATCGACTCCGCAGATTATTTCTCGTTTAAGATTCCTCTGCCCCATCAGCTATTGTTTTTGTCTTTCACCTGGGCCGAAATCCGGGCCGACTTGCCGGTACGATCACGCAGATAGTATAATTTCGACCGCCTGACCGCCCCCTTGCGCATAACCTGAATTTTCTGCACGTTGGGCGAATGAAGCGGGAAAATCCTTTCCACGCCGATACCGGCCGATATTTTTCTGACCGTGAAAGTGCCGTTAATTCCTTTGCCCTTCTTGGCGATAACATCCCCCTGAAAAACCTGGATTCTTTCCTTATCGCCTTCCTTGATCCGGACATGTACACGCACGTTATCGCCCGATTTAAAATCAGGCAATTTCTCTTTTAAATATTTGCTTTCAATTACCTTTAACATCTTTATCCTCCAAAGCTAACAATATTTTTTCCTCATCATCAAGTTCTCTAAGATCAAGAAGTTCAGGCCGTCTGGCAAGCGTTTTTTTTAATGATTTTGCCAATCGCCATTGCCTTATTTTCTCATGATTTCCGCCGGTTAATACTTCCGGAACGCCCAGCCCGTTAAATTCGCGGGGTTGGGTGTATTCCGGATAGCCTAAAAGTCCTTCAAAAAAGGAGTCTGTCTCCGCGGATGATATTTCTTTAATTACTCTCGGCACTAACCTGACTATCGAATCAATAATCACCAGGGCCGGGATTTCGCCGCCGGTCAAAACATAGTCGCCAATCGATATTTCCGTGATATCGAACAACTCTTTGATTCTCTCATCCACGCCTTTGTAATGCCCGCAAATAATTAGCAGCCAATCCTCAGCCATCAGTTTTTTCGCGGTCACCTGATCGAATTTATCACCCGAGGCATCGGTCAGTATTTTCCTGGCTTTATTATTCGGGTCGATAGCCTTAATCGCTTTGAATAACGGTTCGACTTTCATGACCATGCCGCTGCCTCCGCCAAACGGAGTGTCATCCACCACATGATGTTTATCAGTGGCATAATCACGGATGTTGTGCACGCGAAGGTCAATTATGCCGTTAGCGCGGGCTCGCCCGATAAGGCTATGCTGAAGCGGGCTTTCTACCATTTCCGGAAATAATGTAAGGACATCGATTCTCATACCAGGAATTCTCTAATTCGACTGATTTTCACTTCTTGCCGTTCGATTGATACTGACTCGACAACTTCACGTACGAAAGGCACCAGAACTTCGCCATCCACGCTATCGATGACGAGCATTCCATTAGCCGTCATACTTAAAACTTCTCTTATCTTGCCAAAGATCTTGTTTTGATCGTCTATTACATTCAAGCCGATCAATTCAAACACATAGTATTCGCCGTCTTTCTTTTCCGGAAGGTCACCGAAACGGCAAAAAATTTCGCTATTGCACCAGTTCTTCGCGTCCTCGCGGCTGTCAATTCCATCGAATTTAACTCCATAACGACGCCCGTATTGCCTGATATTCTCGATTTTGCTCTGATAGGTACTATTTTTGGCTTTTATTACAACCGACAATCCAAGACGCAGGCTGAGAGCATTTTCGCGATAAGGTTTGATAAAAACTTCCCCTAATAGGCCCCGGGGCTTTAAAATAAGCCCCAGGGCTATCAGGGTATTATCATCGGGGCTCAACCTATTCTAATATCTCCAGTAAAGCCCTTTTACCTTTCTTGGCTGACACGGCCGCTATCAAAGTTCTGATAGCCTTGGCAGTTTGACCTTTGCGTCCAATGACCTTACCCAGGTCTTCCGGAGCGACTCTCAACTCATAAACCGTCGTCTTTTCGCCCTCAACCTCGGAAACTTCGACATTATCGGGGTGGTCAACCAGAGCACGAGCGATGTTTTCGATGAATACCTTCATATTCGCCTCCTTCTACTGATAGTGGTTCAGCGTGAGCTACTTCACTCAGCCTTTACGGTTTTTTTCTTTTTCTTTTTGTTTTTCTCTTTGATAGTCTCCGCGACAATCATCTCAGAGACATCTTCACCCTTTTTGGTCTTTTGATATTTTTCAATCAAGCCAGTCTGTTTGAAAAGGCTGGCGACGGTTTCGGACATCTGGGCTCCCTGGTCCAGGTGATGGTAAATTTTATCCTCGTGAAATTTTACCTTGGCCGGTTTATCAATCGGGCTGTACCAGCCGAGAATATCGACGAATCTGCCATCACGGGCTTTGTGGGAATCAATTGCAACAATGCGGTAAAACGGCCTTTTTTTGGCTCCCATTCTCCGTAGTCTGATTTTCAGTGACACTAATCCTCCTGTCAATATTTATTTACTATAATTTATATCGGAAACCCTTGCGGAAAACCTTTGAAACTAAATTTAGACATTTTCTTGACCATCTTCTGCATCTGCGTGAACTGCTTTAATAGAACATTAATATCCTGCACGGAAGTTCCGCTTCCGCGAGCGATTCTTTTCCGCCTCGATCCGTTGATTATATGCGGATGGCGGCGTTCCTCGCCGGTCATCGAGCTAATTATCGCCTCAATCCGTGGCAATGCCTTATCATCGATGGTCAGCCCTTTTAATTTGCCGCCCATCCCCGGTATCATCTCCAGAAGCGATTCCAAAGGTCCCATTTTCTTCACCTGTTTGAGCTGGTCGAGAAAGTCCTCGAACGTGAATTCCTCTTTCAGAAGTTTCTGCTCGAGCTTTTTGGCTTTATCGAAATCCACCGCTTGCTGGGCTTTTTCCACCAGCGTGATAACATCGCCCATACCCAGAATGCGCGAGGCCATGCGGTCGGGATAGAATTCCTCGATAGCGTCGAGTTTCTCACCGATACCGACAAATTTCACCGGCACATCGAGTACGGCCTTAATCGATAAAGCCGCACCGCCGCGCGCGTCGCCATCCAACTTGGTTAAAGCGACTCCGGTAATGCCTATTTTGTCATTGAACGATGAGGCAACATTGACCGCCTCCTGGCCGGTCATCGAATCGGCCACGAACAGCACCTCGGAAGGATTGACCTTAGCTTTAATACGCTCCAACTCAGCCATTAGTTCATCATCGATTTGCAAACGGCCGGCCGTATCCAGTATTACCAGATCATACAGCTTATCACGAGCGAATTTGATAGCCTCGGTACAGATTCCAACCGCATCAGAATCATTGGTGAAATACGGAATGTCAATCGATTTGGCCAGTATCTCAAGCTGTTTTTTAGCGGCCGGGCGATGAATATCCGCGGCGACTAAAAGAGGATGCTTGCCGCGTGATTTGAATAATTTCGCCAGCTTACCGGAAAGCGTTGTTTTGCCGCCGCCGTGAAGTCCCACAATCATAACAACGGTTGGGGGCTGAGGCGATTCATTCAGCGGAGCCTGTTTCTGGCCCAGAAGCTTGGCTAATTCATCGTTGACAATCTTTATCACCTGCTGGCCGGGCCTGATCGATTTGGTGACTTCCTGACCAACCGCGCGCTCTTGCACATCGGCGATAAATTTCTTGGCTACTTTATAATTGACATCAGCCTCAAGAAGCGCCACCCGGACTTCTTTCATAGCGGCTTTCACGTCATTCTCATTGAGAAGGCCGCGGCCGGTCAGTTTCTTGAAAACCGAGTCTAATCTTTCAGTTAATTGTTCAAACATAGCTACAATCCACCGTTAGCCCCTAAAACGATAAGATAGTATAATAATAAATAAATGTACAATAGCAAGTTAAATAAATTCAAAAAAACCTTCAAATAAACCTAAAAAAACGTTTAAAACAAGGTTCCGGCAAAATTAATAGTATCCTCTCCATATTTATCCCGAAGCTTGTCTATCACGTTATCTACTTTGGCTTTTCGGGAATCCTGAGGGTCATTCAACAGATCAGCCTGAACCGGCTATAAATGTACTGACACAGGCTGAAATCG
>CAZFSN010000114.1:0-10610 GCA_964521815.1 uncultured Ignavibacteria bacterium
GTCGGTTTACTATCGACAACCCGCCGTCAACAGGCTATTTCCACCGATGGTATCGCCGAAGCTTATTTCGATCCGGGGCAGGAATATGAATTATTTTACTGGGCCGATGGCTGGCAATCACTGGGCAAAGCAGTTGCTGAAGGGAGTAAGCCATTGTCATTTGATGATGTCCCCGGCGATGGCCTGTACTGGCTGGTAGCCGATGATTCCGACAAGGAAGAGCGGATATTCACGATTGAAAACAGCCGGCAGGTGTGGTGGTAATAATTCGTAAGCAGATTTCAGTCGGTTGAAACCATGACCTGGCTCGAGATTATCCTATTAATAATAACGATCCTGGTAATGCTTCTCGGTTTGATTGGAGTGATCATTCCGATGCTGCCCGGCGTACCGGTCATATTCGCCGCCGCCTTGATATATGGGATAATAACCGGATTTGAATCGATAACGATCAATATCCTGATAATATTCGGGGTCTTGACGGTTGCCTCGTTTATACTTGACTGGCTGGCGACTGTTTTCGGCGTGAAAAAAATGGGTGGATCGTATATCGGGATGCTGGGAGCGTTTATCGGTATGATCGTGGGGTTGTTTTTGCCCGGTGTCGGTATAGTTGGTTTTATCGTTGGCGCGTTCGTTGGGGCTTTTATATTCGAAATATTAATCGGCAAAAAAACTCACGAGGCTTTGCGCGCCGGGTTCGGCAGCTTTATCGGTTTTTTAGCCGGCGGTGTTTTAAGGTTCGCTATAGCGGTTGCGATGATAGGGATATTCGTGTATCGGACGATTTTTTATAATTAGTCAGGATAGATTTGCCCGGTCTGCTCTCTTTCACGTTTGTTCAAAGCCCAGGGGAATAGCTGCCGTCCCACCGACAGTCTTTTCAGAATCGAATAGCCCATGAACTGAATCATGATCGGGATTCGTTTTTCGTGGGGTTCTTTTAGATGCAACGCCATGAGGGCCGCGAACAACCTCAGTATCGCTGAAGCCGTAAACAGTATTTGATAGTTAACGCCGGCATGTTTTCCGATAAGCCAACTTACATGGCCTAAATATTCCGCCAGAACACCGCCGATAAACGAGGCGATAAAAAATCCCAGGCCGGTAACCACCGAAAACATGGCCAGATATACAATGCGCTTGTCTTTAGGGCTATTGACAATTGGAATGTTAAAAATGGCCAGATTGAAACCGGTCCAGAGCGCGCCGGAGTAAATCGCTTCAAAAATAAAAATCCACAAAAAATCCGGCCGGGGCAGCCACCAGATCAGCGGCACCAGTACAATCCCGAAAGAACAAAACGCGATTACCGGTTTACAGCCGAACTTATCGATCACGCTTCCCCAGGGTTTGTTCAACAGAATCGCTGTCAGCGCCGCCAGGCTTAAATACATCGAAATCTGGGTGAAATTCATATGCAGATTGTTCAGCATATGAGGAATGAAGAACGCCGCGCCCAGGCCGATAGCCATATTCCACAGGGAAAATACTTTTATCAAAGATCGATAATTTTTATCTTTAAGCGGTTCTAAAATTAGCGATAAATTCATGTGAAACTTGAATATCCCTTTCGATGTGTCCGGTAATTTTTTCATCAATATGATGGCTATTAGCGCGCCGATAGCGGCGATACCGATTATAATTGCGAAACCAAGTTGATCATGACCGGATTTTCGGAATTTGTCTAAAATTAGTCCGCCGCATATTGTAGCCAGGATAGTCGCGGCCGAGACCGCGGCGCTGCGTACGCCAAAATATCGCCCCCTGATCCGCTCCGGCACCAGATCGGCCATCCAGGAAAGCCAGCCCGGAGTCGAAATCATGACGCTGATACTGGAAAGAACTACCAGACCTATTAGCGCGTACAGGCGCCATTCCCCTTTTATAAATAATAACGGTATTAGTATCCACCAGAGCTGGCGGCCTATGGCAATCCCCCAGAAAACGACTGATTTACGTTGATCGGCTTTACTTATAAAATAAGCCGATAAAAGTTGGGCCGCTTGCGCCAGGAACGGGATTGCCGCCAAGAGGCCTATTTCAATATCGTTGGCGCCCCACATTAAAGCGAGACCCGTTAAAAATACGCCGCCGGAAAAAACTATGAAAACAGTGGCAAACGCGCCCTCTAAAGTCATATAAGAAAACCATCTTCGGACCTCAAAAATCTCCTGATGAGTGTGGGTGTGGTGACGTTTAGGATCTATCAAAGTGGACATGGTTGTTCACAGCCTTCTGACTTTCTCTTTATATCTGCTTGTATTAAGCACTTTTTGCATATCGGTCAATTATATTTTAGTTTTAAGGAATTGTTCAGCAAGTACTTGTTGTTTGTGCCATAAGTAAGAAAATACCACTAAATTGCTTGGTTTACGAAGGAGACGGATTGCTTCGCTCCCGCCTGCGGCGGGGACTCGCAATGACTTCAAAAGGCTGTCATTGCGAGGAGTCCTAAGGACGACGCGGCAATCTGTTAATCTTTTAGCACAGTTTCTTTGCAACCGAACTCATTTTCTCCATCAAATCAAATGCCCCGAATTAATTCAAATAAATTGACGTTGCAACAGTTATTTTTGAAATTTTGTTGAATAAACAATTCGGTCAGGCTAATACTTTTGATAAACGGCAAATAAGCCTTGAAAACCGTGGAGCAGTCTATTAAGTTAAAACAAATAAAGAGTTAATCGATTTTGATAAATCAAGGAGAGATGTATGGATTTTGAAAAAGATAGCATAGAAGATTATTTGCGGAAAATCCCCCGGCGGGATATGAAAAAGCCGGTCACTTTATTGGTAGTGGCTTTGTTTTTGATAATCTTCTTGTACTCGACATTTTATTCGGTCAGCGCTGAATCGGTGGGAGTGGTTCAAAGGTTCGGTAAATATGATCGCACCACACAGCCGGGTTTGCATTTTAAACTTCCGATCGGCATCGAATCGGTCACCAAAGTACCGGTGACTCGAATCATGTCCCAGGAATTCGGTTTCCGGACCGCCACCCCGGGAATCAGAACTACCAGAAGCAACCAGGCTTTGCTGGATGAATCGTTGATGCTAACAGGCGATCTTAATGTCGTCGTGGCTGATTGGATCGTCCAGTACAAGATCAGTGATCCTCGGGCTTATTTATTCAATGTCCGCAATGTCGAGGAAACTATCAGAGATGTATCAGAAGCCGCCATGCGGCTGATGGTCGGCGATAGAAGCGTCGATGGCGTATTAACTGTCGAACGTATGCAGGTAGGCGAGGACGCCGCTTTGAAAATGCAGGAAATTCTTGATAAATACGAAACCGGTATCCAGATAGTAACCGTGAAGCTTCAGGATGTCAACCCGCCGGATCAGGTAAAACCCGCGTTTAATTCTGTCAATGAAGCCAAGCAGGAAAAAGAACAGGTGATCAATGAGGCGATGAAAGAATACAATACTGTTATACCACGGGCCAGTGGCGATGCCGAACGAACGATAAAAGAAGCCGAAGGATACGCTGTCGACAGAGTCAACCGCGCCGAAGGAGACGCTACCCGGTTCGTTGATCTGTGGAAACAATACGCTAAAGCTCAGGATGTCACTCGCCGCCGCCTTTATATGGAAACCATGTCTAAAGTTTTACCGAAAGTGAAGCGCAAATATATTATCGATGAAGACGAACGAGATATTTTAAGGTTTTTACCGCTTGGAGAATCACCTTTGACCGGTAAAGGAGGCGCCCAGTGAACAATCTAAAACTAATCATAATCGGTATAATCGTACTGGCGGCAATTATCCTTATTTCAAGTTCAGTCTATACTGTCGACCAGCGCGAGCAGGTTGTCATAACCCAATTCGGCGAACCGGTCAGGGTAGTCAAAGATCCGGGTCTACATTTAAAAACTCCCTTCATTCAAAGTCTCAGGTCATTTGAAAAACGTGTACTGGAATGGGATGGCCGGGCGACCCAGATTCCGACCAAAGACAAGAAATTTATCCTGGTGGATACCTACGCTCGCTGGAAGATAACCGACCCATTGAAATTTTTCCAATCGGTCGGCGATGAGATGGGCGCACAAACCCGTCTGGATAATGTTATCGACGCTACTGTGCGCGATTTCATAACCGAACAAGACTTGATCGAAGTGGTAAGAAACTCCAATCAACCGCTGGTTCAATCCGAAGGCGAGGAAATCGAGCGCACTGATCTGGTAATCGAGATGGGCCGCGAAAAAATTACCCGTCAGATGCTTCAGAGGGCCTCGGAGATGACTCCACAGTATGGGATCGAACTGGTCGATATTGAGATCAAGCACATTAATTATGTCGAGAGCGTGCGCGAAAAAGTATTTTCCCGGATGATCGCCGAACGCGAGAGAATCGCCGAGCAATACCGGTCGGAAGGCCAGGGCGAACGGTCGAGGATATTAGGCGATATGCAGAAAGATTTGCAAAAAATCACCTCCGAAGCATACCGGACGGCCCAGGAAATCAAGGGTAAGGCGGATGCCACCTCGACAAAAATTTACGCGGACGCTTATAAAAACGACCCGCAGTTCTATTCGTTTTTAAAAGCGCTGGAGGGTTATCCGGAAGCTATCGGCGAAGATTCATGGCTGATTTTAACCACGGATTCAGATTATTTTCGCTATTTAAAAAGTTCGAAGTGAGAATTAATTCTTAACGTACTTTTGGGCAGGTTTGAACCTGCCCACAGGTTGTTGACAAACTTACTATTTCAGTTCGGTCGGGTCGTAGCGGAACGTGACCCGACCGCTAAGTATATGTCGGGTCACACCCTATCGGGCACGACCCGACATAACACTCAGTGATTATTTAATTCTATTCATTCAGTCAACAGCCACAGAGCAGGTTTGAACCTGACATTTTGCTTTTATTATAATTTCAGTAGACTTTGCTGATTTTCCTTGTTAATTATATAAATACATTTAGATGGAATAGGACAAATGGGCGTTGAATCGAAAGGGTTTGCTATGAATCGGCAAAAAATAATTATAACTATTCTAATGATAATCAGCCTTTTATTAATCGCCTGCGGCGGGACAAAAAAGGCGGAGTCGACTTTAGATCCGGGTAAATATCTTGCACAGAAATTCGCCAGCGGTGATATCGTGAGAACATCAGATATTGACCGGTATGTCGGCGATTCGCTCTATGAATATATCGATGGCGGGGCGGAAGTATATCACTCATATAAGTTCAATGAAGTGGTCACGGCTACATATAAATATAGCGAAGCAGAAATTGTCGCCGACATTTATAGTTTCAAAAACGCCGATATGGCCTACGGCATGTATTCCACGCTACGTCCCGAATCCCCGAAGATCGTTAGTCTGGGTGTCGAGGGTTTCACCTTCGGTTCGAGTCTCGATTTCGTGAAAGGCAATTTCATAGTCAGGCTGACAGGCTATGATGATACTCCTGAAACAGAAATAGCCATAAATATATTATCAGCCGAACTGAATAATTCGGTTGCCGGCAAGACATCGAAGCCTGAGATGTTTCTTTTGTTCCCGCCGGATAATAAGATTGAATATACCGAAAAAATTTATGCCGAATCGTTTTTAGGCAGACAACCTTTGACTGATGTTTATACTACTGACTACCGGATCCAAGGTGATACGGCTACGCTTTTTATCTCCAATGATGAAAACGGAGACAAATTCCAACAATGGCTCGAATCGATTAAGCTATCAGAAGCCTCGATGAAAATGTCCAAGAGCCTGCCGTATGATCAGCCTAAATCATTTATCACAGAAGACAGCTATTATGGAACAATAGTCGCCGGTGTAAAAAAGGGCAAGCTGTTAGGCATTATCGGCTATAAAGATAGCCAAAAAGAGTTTCTGATCAATTGGCTGAATACGTTTAATTAGATATTGTAAATCAGGCGTACATCAGTTTCAAGTCCGCTATTTTCCGTGCTATATCGACCGAATTATGCGCGCATTGAGCGACACATTCGGCGCATGAATCGCAAGCGATTAGACCTCTCTGTTTTGGTATAGTATCAAGCGTGGTTCGGGCCAGGTAGAAATCGCCATACTGCGCTGAATACATATGCGTCCTCATCAGGGATGGTATATCCGAACCATTAGGGCAGGAAGCCAGGCATTGTTCGCATTGACGGCAGAATCCCATACTCAGCTTGATATTGTTATCAGACAGTAGTTTTTTCTCTTCGGCCGTGAATTCCAAATTTGACGCAATCGAAAAGTCCTCGTTCATGTAATCGAAATTTGAAAAGCCGGGTATAGTAGTAGCGATATTTTTATTGCTTAGAACCCATTTCAAAGCCGCTTTCGTGACAGTCGATTCGCTGTAATTAGCCCGAGCTTCAGGATTGGGCCATCTGGAACCGCCGGCTAAAGCTTTCATGACAATAAAGCCTATGCCCTTGGCGGCGGCATTGCCGATCGCGCTCAACAAAGCGTTATCATCGGCCATAGTGAAATTAAAAGCCGTCAGGACAACATCATAATCGCCGAGCCGGGCGGCCTCGTTAATTACTTCGGTCATGTTCGCATGCGTGGTTACGCCTAAAGACCGCGTCTTACCCTGTTTCTTCAGTTTGTTCATAGCGGCGATAAGACCTGGATTGTTGATATCGCCCGCGCTGCTAACATCGTGAACCATCAGCACGTCGACATAATCGGTTTTTAGACGTTTAAGACTGCCCTCAAGAAGAGTAGCCGCTTTCTTCTCCCACTGATCATCGGTCAAATTCTGGCGCTGACCCGGCGTAAATATTTTAGTTACGATATAGACTTTATCCCTAACGCCCAGCTTACTGATAACATTTCCGACCATCTGTTCGTTGGCGCCGTACTGATAATTCGCCGCCGTATCGAACAGCCGAACCCCCAGTTCGTACGCTCCCTGAACGATCGCCGGAGCATCAGCTACCATCACGCCCATACTGATAACGGGAACGTTGAAACCGGTCCGGCCGAGAGTGCGATATTGAATTTCGCCGGGTTTTTCTTTTTTATCTATTACTTTGTCCTGAGCGAATAGAGTTCCCGGCGCCAGACTCATCATACCGGCAGTGGCTAAACCGGTTAATGAGGTTCCTAAAAAATCGCGCCTGGTTATATCCGATTTGTTAGCTTTCATTATGTCCTCCATTTTTCTTTCTACTTATTTCCGGAAGTTCCGAGCACCTGATTAGCATGCGCGCGAATCGCATCTTTGGTTTGCTCATCGGTGATTGAATCGGCGGGCATGACCTCCAGGGCTTTGGTTAGAGCTTTTCTTACCCCGGCGCTATCGCCCTGAGCGGTCAAGCCATCGGCATAGCTATCCCACACGTTACAGGATCGAGGATAAGCCTCGGTATTCATCTTGAATAAAATCACGGCATCCTCGATTTGATTTCTTTGCAGATATTGATAACCCAGAGCGTTGCATGGGCCTTCCCGGAAAAACAGATGATCGGGATTAGCCGCTTTGAATTTATCGTATATTTCCGCGGCGGTTTTCGCGCCTTTCTCCCGGATTATAGCCAGAAGTTGATCTTCATTCGGGGGAAGGTCATTTTGGGCCAGATATTTTATTTCCATACAACCGGAGGCGATACCATTTTCGGTCGGTGATTTTTCGAAAAATTTCAGGCTGTTAGCATCCTTTTTCAAATAGGCATTGAAAAATTCCGCCGTATATCGGCAGATCGCCTGATAGCCGGCTTTTTTATCGGCCAGGTTTTCCACCTTTATTCCCGGTACCATCGATGATAAAAGAATGTAGTCTGAAAAATCGCGATTTTGCAATTTCTGTAATTTGGCGGAATACCTTGATGAAAATCGCAATGATTCAAACAGCGATAAATCGAGATTATCCGCTTCGGATGGATACATCTGCAGCGCCGGCGCGTGTAAATTAACTATCCCATAATACGGGCATTGCCGGACGAAGTCGAAATTGGCGCTATAGATAAAAATCCCTCGCAAGCTGACCATTGCGTCTATATCGGGATTGCGCATCGCCAGCAAAAGCGATTCCAGGCCGCCGAAGCCCATACCCATGACCCCGAGCTTATCTTTGTCTACAAAAGGTATATCCCTCATAGCTGCCAAAATGAATTCCTTGTCGCTTAGAAGCGTTTCCAGATCGCCCTGGGTGGTCACCGGGTTGGCGTCCCTGGTACCCAGAGAATGCGTGGCGGCGACAACGTATCCTTGCCCGGCCAGGTATTCGCATAAAATAGCATTTTCACTGTAGCTGCCCTGAAGGTCGGAACAATAGATAATCAGCGGGAATCGGCCGTCAGCCGGCGTAGCGTCCTTAACCGCCGTCATATTTACGCTCATCAAATCCAAAGGCAGGCCGCGATTGGGATTGAACAGACCGAACAGATAATTGCGCTCCCGGTCTTGCACGCGGGTGATAATATCGAAAAAATCAGTATTTTCAGGATAGGGGAAGCTATACTCGCCATAAACCATCGGCGCCGTTTTGATCTTGACTATAGCCGGATACCAGATACAGATCTGGATCGGCCGGGCTCGTTCGCCCTCAAGGGGCGTGCCGAAATAATCGTACTTGGGCCGAAATACTCGTGAATAATCGTATTTTTCGACAGTCTTAAACCCGACAGCGTAGGCACCCGGCTTAAGATCGAACCAGGTCGATGCCGACTGGGCCAAGACCTGCGTACCGAAAGAAAATGCGATAACGATTATTATCGCCGTTATCGTTATCCGAAAAAGGCTTGCGCGTGTTATCATAATTTCTCTTCCTCCTTATATTTACCGAATTTGCCGTATTTTATTTCATATTTTCATGGTTATAAAGCGTTATTTACGAATAATAAAATACACAGTTATAATACTCATGTTAGCTTTACGAATTTATGTGGCCGAAGTTGCGGGTTTTAAGTGGCCGGTGCACATCCACATGAACCGGCACGGAGATGGCAGGCAAAGACACCCGTCAACCACGAAACACTCATATATTTTTTTACCTTCACCGCTAAAAATATCGTATATTCAAGCAAACATACTAATCAAAGGAGCAAGACTAATGCGACGTGTACCGCTAATGCACGACCGTGTGTTCGATAAGCCCGATTTCGCCGAAAAGTACGCCCGTAAACACGAGACGATGGGGCGCAAGCTGGGCAAGAGCGTGGTTGGGCGCGACCTGGCCTCCCGTGGTTTCAAAGGCGGCCAAATCCTCGATAGCGGCTGTGGTCCGGGCTTTATGTTACTCGAGATATTGAAGCTGTTTCCCGATTCGCGGGGAGCCGGGATCGACCTGGCCGAACCGCTTTTGGAGGTAGGCCGTAAAACCGCCAAAACTGAAAGTTTAGCCGACCGGGTTAAATTCGATGCAGTTGATGTCGAAAATCTTCCCTATGCTGATAACTCATTCGATGCGGTTGTCAGTACCAATATGCTGCATATCGTTGAAAACCCGGTCAAACAGCTAAATGAGATCGAACGCGTACTCAAGCCCGATGGCTTGTGTTTCATTGCCGATATCAAGCGGTCGTGGTTTATCGGCCTGTTTGAGAAAGTGTCAAAATCCGCGTTCACTCAAAAAGAGACCGCTGAGATAATCGCCCAATCAAGCATTCGTAAGGGCAATCTTTCTGACGGCTTTATCTGGTGGGAATACAAGGCATGATAATTTAATCGATACGGCCGGTAGTTTATCACAATTTACTTAACTGTAAAGCAATGTATCGAGGCTTATCACGGTAACTAAAATCGTTATCACAAGGCACTAATACTAATGATATGATCTGTGCTTTATATCGATAAATAAATTATTTGACATGGGCTATATAATGTTTTAATATTTCTATGTAAGTTCGATGAGGATTTTATTTTTATATATTACATCAATACTTGTTTTGGTTTTTCAACCAATTTCAGCTCAAGATTTGAATTTAACGCCGGATGCGCTCGCGCAATATAACAAGGGTAAAATAACCATAGAAATAAAGCGCGGAATAACGCGCATAAATCAGAAAGAATTTGTTCCTAATAAATCGCCCGGAGCCCGAAGGTGGCAGGCTTATCTTGGCTTGAGTCCAATTTCCGAAGAGCAATTTTATAGACTGATGAAAAATGACGAAGCGCTCAGAAACTTAAGCAAATACAGGTCTAACACCGGTATTTATCTAATCACGGGATTGGCATTTATTGGCGCGGGCGCGGCTTTTGTACTGACCGCGGCCAGCCAGGCTCTGTCGGATGACGCCCAATTTCTGGCAATAACCGGGGCTGGTTGCGCCGGTGTCGGGTTAGGTTGTTTAAGTATTTCGATTTATCGAGGTACCAGAAACGCGAACAATTATGGATTCGCTAATGATTTGGCCGAATCATACAACCAAAAGCTAATTATAAGACTTAAGAAAAAATTTTAAAATTTGCTTTTTTGTGTCCAGTTCAAACGTTTAATTCGCTCGCTTAGGGCTCAACCTGGTACTCCATCCGCTTGTGGTGGGATTTTCTGCTAATATGAAAAGGATTACCCCTCCCACCCACCGGGCGTATATCGATACGCCCCTACTGCGCGGTCAATGGTCTTAACTGGTGGGAATATAAAGCGTGATAAATGTTGAGGCCGTCGAACCTCCCTATACATCGGCATTTTGCTTATAAGCGGAG
>CAZFSN010000115.1:0-4215 GCA_964521815.1 uncultured Ignavibacteria bacterium
GGTCAGGATTCATCGTTTTCCGAGGAAAGCTTTATCAAACGCTACAATTCCGAACTGGCCAACGACCTGGGCAATCTGTTATCGCGGATTGTGAAGATGATAGACTCTTATTGTGATGGCAAAATACCGGAAATATCTGCCGGCGGAAAATCATGGGAAGAACTATGCCCGAACCTTGAAAAGGATGTTCTCGAAAAGAATATTGATGATTTCAAGCTGAATAATATCACCGATGATATCATGACTTTCGTGAGATCGATCAATCGCTATGTGGAACATAGCAAGCCCTGGGAATTAGCAAAAAATGGCGATACCGAGAAACTGAACGAAGTACTTTATACCGCGGCCAATTCACTGATACATGCCGCCTATTTGCTCAAGCCGATAATTCCCGAAAAAGCCCGGGAAATAGGCGCTCAGCTCGGTTATGATATAACTGCTGATACAGTCGACGGCAGGCGGGTGATTGATATTTCGGCTCATCTAAAACCCGGCACCGAAATCCGGGCCGGTGAAAGTCTTTTTCCTCGTTTACAGAAATTAAAGGCGGAAACTGCCGGAAAAGAAGCTGAATCCATTAAGACCGATTTGGTTACGTTCGATGATTTCAAGAAACTCCAGCTTCGCGTGGCTGAGGTTATAGAGGCCGAAAAAGTCGAGGGCGCGGATAAGCTGTTGAAACTGCAATTGAAGATCGGTTCGGAAAAACGCCAGATAATAGCCGGTATCGCCAAAGTCTATTCGCCGGAAGAAATTATCGGCAAGAAGATTATCGTCATAGTCAATCTCGAACCGGTAAAAATCCGGGGTATTGAATCTAACGGTATGCTTCTGGCCGCCAGCAAAGGCAGTGAGATGGTATTGGTCTCAGTCGATAAAGATATCGAGTCAGGCGCAAAGATAAGTTAATCGTTGATTTGTTTTTACTATAAGGGATTGATGTTAAGTCAGGTCGTGCCTGTCGGAGTGTGATCGACAAGACCTTGAGGCCCGACTTAAACTGACAGGCAGGTCACGCTCCGCTACGACCTGCCTGAACATTTTTCGGGATTTAAAAAATCCCCCTTCAACCGAAGGGGGATAATTATTTGATTTCTTACGGTTTTGAAACTGTTATTTCAGAAGCACCAGTTTTTCGATACTGGTTGCCGAATTATTGCCTATCGATTTCAGCTTGGCGAAATATACGCCGGATGATACTTTCTTACCGGCATTATTCACACCCGACCAAATGACTTGATGATAACCGGCATCGATATAGCCTTCCACGAGTTCGTTCACCAATCGCCCGTTAATATCATAGATACTTAAGCTAATCTGATCCGGATCGGGTAATGTGAATTCAATCATCGATTGAGCGTTAAACGGATTCGGGTAGCAGTTAGCGATACCAAAGCTTTCAGGCAAGGGCAGCTCATGGGTTACCAAAGCCGTCACCAGATTGCCCCGGGCATCCGAGACAGATATCTCCGAAAGCGATAGTTCCACACCCTCAGGCAATTGAATATCCAATAAATCGGTAGTCCCGGCCGGTATTTTATTACCTTGCATGTTACAAACCATCAGCCGCAGGTGATCGTTTATTTGATTGGTTTCGAAATTCATGCCAAGATCGCTGTTATATCGGAGGTTGTTTTCAGTTTCATCGATATTCGGCATTTCAAAAATCAGGCCGCCGATATCATATTCGGATTTGAGTTTCAGGCTGGTCAGCCCATCGTTATTTTCGGCAATTACGATTTCGACAGGGCTGTCAAGCGGCGCGATTTTGCCATCATGATGGAAACCGTTGATTTCGTCAATGAAATAGATCAAGTCGCCGATAGACGCCCGGATACTATCACCGTTAACATCAGAAGCCCATAATTGAGCGTCGCTGAGCGGGAAACCAACCGGATCGATCAGGTGATTAGCCAGAAGCACGGCGTCCCCAACCTCGAATGCCAGACGATTGAAATTGATGTCTCCAACTAACAGATCGCAATAATCGATAATCCTGATTGAACCGCATTCCATATTCAATAATAGTGTCCCGTACTGACTGCTGTCAGGCGCGTCACTGCAGCCATCACCATAATAAACATTGTAGCCGCCGGAATCGGATACGGCGTTATCATTAATACTATCTTCAGGGGCGAAGCAGATAGGAATTTCAAAGCCGACAGGATAAACGCCCGGCGCGACCTGGAAATCGAAATTGAATATCGGTTCATCCGGATCGATATCGCAGAGCGGGCCATGAGGAATCTGGTTATTAAGATCGGCTATGTATATCAGCTTGATAGTGCCGGGTCCGAAAGCATTGTAAACGATGTTATGATATTCGTTGCCCCAATCGAGGTTGCCCGTAGGCGCGGCCGACACTAATGTCAAAACCGACGCATCCCAGGCAAGCGACGCGGTCAAACCGCCGACACACAGACAGTCATAGGTGTTGAGATACATACCAACCCGGCCGATAGTCCCGGGAATTACGAAAACGTTCTCATCGAGAGTATAATCGATATAGCCAAGTACAGTAATGTCGTAGGCCACCGTAATATCATCGATGCAAAGTCCGTCATCGCATTCGACCGTTACCTGGTAATTGTTATGTTCGCCGCAATCGTAATCCTGAACCTCGAAACAGTACAGTCCAAGCCAGTGTCCCGGTTCATCGACTATCGGAGTAAGTGTCCCATAAGTAGTCGTCACCTCAATATAATCGCCGTCAGCATCATAGGCTTCTATTGTATCGCAGAAGCTTTCATAAATGCACATCTCGGTCGTATCGGCCGGCCGGACAATAACCGGGCAGGTATTAATCGTGGTATTGTATATAGTCTTGCAGGAATCTTTCGCGCCGCATTCATCGGTAACCACCAGCCAGATCGTGTTGGCTCCCTCGACCGGCGTGAAACAGACAATATTACCGTCGATAGTGCCGTTACTGACAGTTACGGTTTCGATATTATCATCAGGATCGCTGTAGAAAAATCCCGGCATACAAAGCTCGGATAAATCACCTATCTGGAACGTGGAATCTCCCGGACAACTGGTTTCAGGCGGGTTGTTCATTTCGAAAGTTACATTGAATGTCTCTTCGCAATACGCTCCACAATCATCCTGACAGCGGACTGTCACCGCGACAGCCTCATTGCCTGATGGCAGGTAGCACCAGTAGCCGCCGCTTATTATGCCCGGGCCCGAGATTTTCATCGGGTAGCCGGCAGTCAGGTTGCCATCCTCATCAGAACAAGATACCGGCAAGCAAGCCTGAACCGCTTCACACTGGAAGATCGTCGTATCGTTAGGTACATTGCATATGGGAGCGCTGTTAATATCGAATGTTATATTAAATGTCTCTTCGCAATAAGCGCCACATTCGTCCTCACAGCGGATAGTAACAGCTACGACTCCATCGCCTGTCGGAGTATAGCACCAGTTACCGCCGTTTATCGCACCCGGACCGGCAACTATCGCCGGGAAACCTGAAGCCAGATTATCATCGACATCGGAGCAAGACACAGGCAGGCAGACCTCAGTGGGCGTACACTGGAAGATAGTGGCGTCATCCGGTACGGCGCAAATCGGCGCGGAATTTATTTCGAAGGTTACATTGAACGTCTCCTCGCAGAACGCGCCGCAAACATCCTCACACCTGATCGTAACCGTAACGGCTTCATCACCGGCCGGTGTATAGCACCAATTGCCGCCGGTTATCATACCGGGGCCTGTAACTATTGCCGGGAAACCCGAGGCCAGATTATCATCAACATCTGAGCAAGACACCGGCAGGCAGACCTCAGTGGGTGTACACTGGAAGATAGTGGCGTCATCCGGGGCAGCGCATGTCGGCGCGCTATTCATCACGAACGTTACATTAAAGGTCTCTTCACAGAACGCGCCGCAATCATCCTGACATCTGATCGTGACCGCTACCGCTTCAGCGCCCGATGGCGTATAGCACCAGTTGCCGCCGCTTATCACGCCCGGGCCCGAAACTATCGCCGGATAACCGGAAGCCAGATTATCGTCATCATCAGAACAAGACACCGGCAGACAAACCTGAGCTGCCACGCATTGGAAGATAGTTGTATCGTTAGGCGCGGAGCAAATCGGCGCGGTATTGATATCGAATGTTACGTTGAATGTCTCCTCACAGAACGCGCCGCAGTCATCCTGGCAACGAACTGTAACTGCTACTACTTCATCGCCTGATGGCGTGTAGCACCA
>CAZFSN010000115.1:4315-10593 GCA_964521815.1 uncultured Ignavibacteria bacterium
TAGCCGGAAGCCAGATTATCATCATCATCAGAACAGGATACCGGCAGACAAACCTGGGCCACCGCACATTGGAAGATAGTTGTATCGTTGGGCGCGTTACAAACCGGCGCGGTATTGATATTGAATGTCACATTAAACGTCTCTTCACAGAACGCGCCGCAGTTATCCTGACATCTGATCGTGACCGCTACAACCTCATCCCCTGATGGCGTATAGCACCAGTTGCCGCCGCTTATCACACCCGGACCAGATACTATCGCCGGGGAGCCGGAAATCGACAGGTTGCCGTCAGCATCGGAACATGATATCGGCAGACAAACCTGAGCCGGCGTACACTGGAATATAGTCGTATCATTCGGGGCGCCGCATAAAGGCGGTTCATTGATATCGAATGTTACGTTAAATGAATCTTCACAATACGCATCGTAAGTGTCCTGGCATCTGATCGTGACCGCTACAACCTCATCTCCCGATGGCGTGTAGCACCAATTGCCGCCGCTTATCACACCCGGACCCGAAACTATCGCCGGATAGCCGGGGGCGAGGTTGCCATCCGCGTCCGTACAGGAAACAGGCAGACAGACCTGTGCTTCGACACATTGGAAAATAGTTGTGTCATTAGGCGCGTGACAAACCGGCGCGTTATTTATAGTCACCGTTACTTCGGTAACACATTGATCGGTCGCGCCGCAAGCATCGGTTACTGTAAACGTTATCGTATTGAGCCCTTCAACCGGCGTGAAACAGACCTCGGTGCCGGTTAAGTCACCGTTGTCAACGGATCTGGAGACGATATTGTTATCAGGGTCGGAACCTACAAAGCCATCGATACAAATCGGATCAAGATTTTCAACCAACATATTAGCGTTGGCCGGGCACTCCGCCACAGGGGGCCGATTGAGAGTTACGGTGACTTGAGTCACACATTGATCGGTCGCGCCGCACTCATCGGTAACAGTGAAGGTAATCGTATTGACGCCTTCAACCGGTGTGAAACAGACCTCGGTACCGGTTAAGTCGCCGTTATCCACAACCCTGGAAGTGATATTGTCATCAGGATCGGTAGCCGTGAAACCGTCAATACAAATAGCGCTTAAATTACAGACAAATAAGTTTGTGTTGCCGGGACAAGAGGCGGATGGCGGACTGTTAAGAACGACATTGACAGTGGTAATACTGGTATCTTTGGCGCCGCATTCATCGGCGGCGATTAGCGTGATAGTGTTAATGCCCTCGACCGGCGCGAAACAAACCTCGGTGCCGTTTAAGGTTCCACCGAAAGCTTCACAGGATTGCAGGTTGTTATCCGGATCGGTGCAGTAGAAACCATCGAGACAAATCTGGGATAAATCGCAGGCAAATATGGTCGTATCGACTGGAACCGGTTTGCCATCTTTACTATCGTCAAATGGCCCGTGCGCTACCGGTGGATTGTTCAACGACACGTTGACAGTAGTCACGCACTGGCCGGTCGCGCCGCAAGCATCGGTGACCGTGAAGGTGATCGTGTTGAGCCCCTCAACCGGCGTGAAACAGACCGTCTCGCCGTTAAGCGTGCCGATACTGACATCGCGTGAGACGATATTATTATCTACATCGCTGGAGGTAAATCCCGGCAGGCAAATCTGCGCGGATTCGCACATAAATATGGTTGTATCATCATGGCAGGATACTTCCGGCGCGCTGTTAAGGGTGACCATTATCTCGGTGGTACATTGATCGCTCGCGCCGCAGGCATCGATAACTGTATAAGTTATGGTATTAAGTCCTTCAACCGGCGTGAAACAGACCTCGGTGCCATTCAATGTGCCATTGTTTACGGATCGGGAAACTATGTTGTTATCCGGATCAGATGATACGAAGCCATCTATGCAAATCGGATCAAGATCGCACACCATCATTGCCGAATTATCCGGGCAAGTCGCCGTCGGCGGGCGATTGAGAGTTACGGTGACATGGGTAACGCATTGATCGATTGCACCGCAAGCATCAGTGACTGTGTATGTAATAGTATTCAATCCTTCAACTGGCGTGAAACAAACCTCGGTGCCGGTCAATGTACCGTTATCCACAATTCTGCTGGTTATATTATTGTCGGGGTCTGAGGCTACGAACCCATCGAGACAAATATCGTTCAAGTTACATACAAATAAAGTAGTGTCATTGGGACAGGTAGCGGATGGCGGGTTGTTCAGGTTTACTGTCACATTAGTCACACAATCATCTACGGCGCCGCAAGCATCGGTTACGGTGAATGTAATTGTATTCAGTCCTTCAACTGGCGTGAAACAGACCTCCGTGCCTGATAAGGTCCCGTTGCTGACGACTCTGGATGTTATATTATTATCCGCGTCGGACGCTATAAATCCATCGATACAAATGTCATTTAAATTACAGACAAATAAAGTCGTATTATCGGGGCAGGAAGCTGCCGGCGGGCTGTTCAATACGATATTAACATGCGTCACGCAAGTATCTGCCGCGCCGCACTCATCGGTAACTATCATGGTAATCGTTTTAGTCGGGCCATCTGGCGTGAAACAAACCGTGTCCTCGTGAATCTCGCAGCCGATAATCTGCACTGAAGCGATATTATTGTCAGGGTCGGAATAGATAAAGCCCGGAATACAAATCTCGTCATATTCACAAACGAAGATTGTTGTATCGTTGGGGCAGTCGACAGTTGGCGGCTGGTTGTTATTAAGCGTAACAACAGTCACGCAGGTATCGGCCGCGCCGCAGGCATCGGTGACAATATAAGTGATCGTTTTCGAATTGCCCTCAGGCAAGAAACAAACCGTATCCTGATGAAGCTCACAACCCTGGACCTCAACCGAAACTACATTCTCATCAGGATCAGTATAGCCGAAACCGGGAATACATATTTCCTCTTCCGGATCACACACGAACCTGGTTTGATTGCATGGACAAACGGTGGTTGGGGGAGTGTTATAGGTCACGGTAATATTGACTGTTCCCGAACATGTCGCGCCACAATAATCTATACACTGAAAAGTCGCTGAATATGTTCCTGGACCGTTTGTATTGAATGTCCAATGTTCATTATCGTACGAACCCGGACCTGATAACATCGTGCAGCCGACAAGGTTTTCATCAGGATCATCGGCGGTTATATAAAAACTGAAAGTCGTATCATCACACACAAAGAACTGAGCGTCATCAACCAGGTTACATACCGGCGGGTTGTTGGATAGACATGGATCTTCACAATGGGCGCCATAGGTAGAAAACTGAAGACCATCAGCCTGGTAGACTTTGGCACCACTAAAATTCAATCCGTAGTCAAGATCGCAAGCATAACTGTCGGTTTCATAGATCTGGCCCAAGACATTATAAGATTCACCGGGACCGCAATGGGTTGAAAAAACACTCGTATTAGGATCATTGGCGGGATCACTACCTACAGCCGCCTGATACTGATCAAAAACATCATAACCGCCGAAATCAGTATACCCCGGAACATCCGAAAGCGGAATCTTGTTTTCCCCAAGAAAAATCTGGGTAGCGTCAAAAGGGCGCTCTTGACTATAAGACCAAACATTAAAATCTACGGCTGATCCCCTAAGGTCTATTGTAAGAAAATCGTTAACATCGCCCTCTTCATGTTGATATTCTCTGGTGGTAACATCCCACCAAATTTCATAAAGCCCCAATGTACTATCCCATAGGGACCAGCCCCATCGATCATTTTGAAACAGACATCTATTTGAGGTTGTATCCTCCCAAAGTTCAAAATTACTGATAAATACATTTACCCCCAATTCGGGAGCTTCGCTCATAATCGAAACTATACTACCGTGAAATTGTTCAAGAGAATTACCTTTTGAGTAAATATGCGAAGCAATCGTCCAAAAACAATTGGTTGTATTATAATAAATATATACGCCGCCGCTATCCGGCGGTGGCAGCGGCAATGAAGGTATGCCCATGAAATAAGTAGTATCAACCAGGAAGTAATTTGGTGGAATACCGGGCTTGAAATTACCGCAACTGTCCGGAGCAGGGCTGCACGAAATCCCCAAAATCATATCGTTATGGTCCCAGTTGGCCGAGGTGTGATCGTCATCGATAAATATCAAATAATCGAAATCGCCTGTATTAGTGAAATCTTCAGCTGGGCAAATAAATTCATAGGTTGCCCCTGTGCCCTTATAACCGCTGACATCGTAAACCATGAACCATTGATGTTCGTTGGAGTAGGAGCTGTGCGTAAGATAGCGTTCCGAAAAAAGCCAGGAATCGTTGCCGTTGTAAATAGTGTCTCCATTGGTATCGTTAAGCAGCCAGATGCCAATTGGATCTCCTTCCGGTAAATAAGTAGTGTATGTATACCCTTCGCTCCTTGGTCCTTCAAAAACAGTAGCCCGATTATTCCCCTGACCGGGATCCGTATAGAAACCTAAAATATTGACATCCTGCCAGGGAGTAAATTCTTTAAGAAGAGTCCAAACCTGCGTATTATTTGTAAAATCAATGAGTACATCATGACGGTTATCCGCAATTGGATTAATCTGAACGCCATTTACTAACAGATATGGCGCCGTCCCGGTAATAACCTCGTTTTCATCATTGCCGTCGTAAGCTTTGGTAACTATCAATTCGTTTTCGTCATTGATAATCATATCAAATGACGCTTCGAGGTTATCCCCAAAAGCGGTTCGAGCCGGCCCGGGCAGGCGCGAGACGGCATCACCCAAAGAATAATAATAATCATTATCATTATCAATAAAAGCTCGCACATAACACTTGTCGTTAATACCATTCAGAGAGAAAGTCTTGGCATAATAATCGATATTATCATACTTAAAAGCATACTCCCAATCCGAAACAGATCCGGACAGGGTTTTGATATTCCAGAGATAATACGGCGGATTAAAATTTTCCGCTAATAACGGACTACTGCTATTTTGGATTTGCTGGGCCGATTGCCCGTTGACCAGTGGAGTCAGCGAATATCCGCCGGCGATAGCCAGCATAATATTGGCTTTGCCAACATATTCACCGGAGACAAAAATAGTAATCTCAGACTGGGCCGCTAAAGTTTCCGAGGTCCTGTACGATGAGACTACCCCCTTGGCCAAATGATCGGGCTGGTTGTTAATGCCTATGATTAATTCAGCAGAGCCATATGAAGCAGAAGCGACGCAGACAGAAATAAACAAAGCCAACGTTATTATCAAGCAAGTTTTATTACGAGGCTTCGTACGAAGGCGTAACAATTTCATGTTTCCCCCATCACCAATGGTAAAAACAACAACATTAACAGTTAATAATAAATTTTTATTTTTTTATACTTGGGGACTGCCGCTTTCGCGACGAGCCTGATTTCCGAAGAACCCCAAGAAGTTAAGGGACCTATTTAAACTCTATCGAAATATAAATATCGCCTTTGAGCCTGTCAAGGAAAATATGACTTTGTCGACAAGAAATATATGCAGGTAGATTTCTGTTTAACGATTAAAGATGCCGTTATATCGGGCAATTATATCGACTTTCTGGAGATGAAATGGCGGGAAGAATTATCGCCGGTGCAGCTGGCCGGACGGTTCAATCGCTGGCTTTACGATGAAGAGTTTATCAAGGACAGCTTGCCTGATCTCAATCGGGCAGAACGCTGTTTGCTGTCTATAACCCCTTTATAAATAACATGTTATAATGTCTCCACCGTTTTGGCCAGACGCAAAGGCGGTGCTATTGAAATATTCAATTTCTCCAGAAGCGGCAATAGCGATTTTATGATTTCTAAATTTTCAGCTGTACACGGAACATAATATATACCTTTGTCGAATCTTGTCAAATCGTTGGCCGCGCTAATAATCGATGCCCTTAACTCATTACCTGTCAATCTGTTAACGGTTTCGTTGTTGCATGTGTTTTTGATTTTAAAACCCTTTAAATAAGCGACAGAATCAGCATAGCCCGGCGTTTTTCGGTTATATAAGTATGTTAGCCTTAAATTAGCCGCTTCATCCAAAACCATTTTCTCTAATTGGTGATTTTCCGTTTCATCTCTTTTAAAATAAATCGCATCGAGAACTGGAAATATATCTAGAATTGCGCGTAGATTAGATGAGCTTAATTCGTTATTAACCAATCGCTTAGCCAGCTTATGGCCATTTAATATTATATTCCAGCTGATTGTATCTGCGGGTAGCTCCAAAATACATTGCCCCTGGCTGGATTTTAAGGCTTTGGCCAGTTTGCTATCTGGAACCTGATCCGGCTTCAAAATATAGCCAAAAGGAACATCCAGCCAG
>CAZFSN010000116.1:0-6983 GCA_964521815.1 uncultured Ignavibacteria bacterium
GCTTCAGGTATCGAGTCGCCGGTATTAAGCGATTTGTAATAACATTCAATCGCCTGCGGAAGGCTATCCAGATAGTCATAGGCAACGCCGATATCATAGTAGAAACCAGATCGATCATCAGCGGATGGCAGGGCTTTCTGAAAACAATATAACATCTGCTCATAGTCGGAGAAAACCTCGTGAAGGTAGCCCATTTTTCTCCAGGCGTCGCTAATAGTTGAGTCGCATTGCACCGCCTGCTTATATTTCTCCATCGCGTCGGGGATATTATCCTGCAGATCATTGACTGCGCCCCATAGATAATACAGGCGGGCATTACAGGTATCGTCGCTATTGTTGGCCGCCGTCACGGATTCCAGGATATATTTACGGGCGTCATCGAGGTTATCCTGCCCTATATACAGTTCCACCAGTTCCAGACGGGTCTGCCAATCGGCCGGATTGTTGGCCGCTATTTTTTCCAGATTCGCCAGATAGGCGGGGTCGCTATAGTCGACGGCCAGAAGGAAAATTAATACAATCCACAGGCTCATATTTGGATTATCGGCAGGAATGGGGTAGGGATGAAGTTTATTACGAGAATCCAAGGCATGTTTCGATAGACCATAAAAAAAGTTATAACTGGTCAGGATTATTTCAACAGTATCATCTTTTTCGTATCGGTGAAAACGCCGGCTTGAAGTTTATAATAATATACTCCGGAGGATATATCATCAGCTCGCCATAACACTTGATGGCCACCTGCTAACTGCTCTTCATTAACCAGTGTCGTTACTTTGCGGCCCTGGATATCGTATATTTCGATTCTAACTAGAGTTTGTTGAGGAATTTCATAACGAATTAACGTGGAGGCATTGAATGGATTGGGATAGTTTTGTTTCAACGCGTATTTATGCGGCAAGTTATTGTTGTGTGCTTTATCGTCATCTTCGATAGCAACCTCACGTTGAGGGTCAAACGCATATATATAGTCGGGATTCGTTCCGCCCTGGGTTCTGGAAATCAGGGCCGTTCTTGTTCCAACCAGAATACTGGAATGCGTTCCGGTAGGTATTAACTCAATCCAGGTATTGGCCAGGGCATTGTACGCGTATATTTTATTATAACCATTTCCGCCATAATAAGCGGTTAGGATGCCAACATAGCCGGTATCGGCGACGACATAAGGATTTTCCGTAATAGTATGCGTTACGACTGTTTCAGTTAGCGGATTATAACCATATAGCAAATCGTTGTCATTATCGCACAAAATAGCGGAATTAGTACCCAGCTTCCCGTAATCGCTAATATGGTAATTGAATGAGGTGGTATTGCCCGTTAGACCGTTGAATAGATACGAGATGCTCTGCCCCGATGCCCAGGCCAAATTGCCGCTAATTTTTTTGCTGACACTGCCGTCATCCGGCATATCAATCATAAAAATCTGATCAAGAGACGAGGAATAAAACACCGCATTGTTATCCGGACTGCCGCAATGTAAATAATAATGCGCCGAATTAATACCGCTGGTAGTGTGATTGTCCGCCACATCGATATATTGCCAGCTATTATTCCGGCTATTATAGAAATAGGTTCGCATGCTGTCGGATTCTGAACTCCAGCGGGTGAATGTATGATAATCCTGACCGCTTTTCGTAAGAGTGGAAGTACCCTCGAACAACTCTATTTGCGCTTCGGTGCCCTCGGCTACATTATATGCCCAGGCGGTATTATTATCCCGCGCTAATAGGCAATTGCCTCCGAGATAAGAACTCCAGCTATCCGTCCAGTTCAGCGGAGGTACGGGGTTACGGAAAACACTGTTCGTACCGTCAAAAATAATCAAGTGGGGAAAATCATCATCGCTTTCGACGAAATAATCGAGCGCCATCCGGCCTGTATATTTGGGATACCCAATATAGTTGCCTTCCGCATCGTCTAAATGAATGAAATGTTGCACCCATTCGCCGTGGCGGGTATAATTGGCGTAGTGTTTGGCCTCTACGTATTGATGGGATTCGGCTTTTCGAAAAGCATCCATATAAACAGTTAATTCATCCACGGGAATTGATCCGTCGCTGGTACCGCCAACACGGGCCTCATCGTCAACCGTGTAATCGATAACATCGAATTGATTATCATACGCGCTATAGCCAACTAGACGGTAATTCCCGTCTTCACAATACATGATCCGGGCCAAACCGTGATCCAATTTGTTGGATGGGCTACCCGTGCCTTCGGCGATTTGATTAAAACCTTTGGTATGAAAGCTATAAACCACATTAGCCGGAAGCGCCGGTGAGGTACGGCCTAAAACAATACCGACATAATCGCTTTTAGCCCAACCGGCCATATTGGTGTAATCGGCCGGCAAATCGTAGTCGTACGACGCCCACTCGCCGGTCTCGGCATCGAAAACATACAAATACATTTCGGTGATAAAGAAAGCCAGGTTATCGGAATAGCCGTAACCATCTATAATGTCCATAAGAGTACCTTCATAATAAACCGTATCCCAGGCCATATTTATATCGCTATAGCCGAACAGTAATTCATCGGAATAGGCAAAGGCTACATGCCCCTCCGTTTCGGGTTCATTGAAATCCTGAACTGTCCCCAAATCGATAGTTTGCCACTCGCCGGTCTGGACATCGAAAACCAGGAAATACTGTGACCCGGCAGGCGCGAAACAAACAATTCCATCCCCGCACGCTCCGTCACCGGAATTATAAGCGCCGATCGTCGAAAGATTATATTCTACCCAGCAACCATCCTGCGCTAAAACCGAAGCCGCCATAAATGCTATAATTAACACCATCAATAAGATGGCATATCCTTTGAAATTATACATCCTCAGAATCCTTTCGGTTATTGAATTTTGCTTCAACAATTCTACAGGTTGAACAAAATCATACCTGTTTATTAATATATATGGTATTCCATTATAAACAACCTTTTTTCATTTCTGTCCGGACTTTTCTTTTCAGAGCATCCGGATTATATAGCTGAAACAGGCAATCAATAATTAATCGATTCGATTTTAACAAACCTATGAAATATAGCTTCGGGATGTCGCATAGCTTCCATCCCGAAGCATAATCATAGGTGTTTATTCAAAGTTGTGTCGGGTCGTGACCCGACACTGATTCACCCTCTTATGCTGTCGGGTCATGCTCTTACGGAACTGGTTGTGAGAATGAAAACAACGGCGGAGATCTCCGTTTTTTCAAAAATCATGTTTTTCGGATTCAGAAAAAGTTAAATCTATACGTTTATTAATGTTCTACGAAATTGTGCCGGATTTTCGGGGAAAGTCCTTTATCAAATAAGACATAAAAAAACAGCCGGATATGTCAACCCGGCTGTACTGTTATTATCTTTAGAAATTCAACAATCTGCTAAAGCCGGCTGATTACCGTATAGCTGATCAGGCAGCAAAATCGAAATCATAATTTCCGTTTCCACCTGGTACCTGATGCTGAATCCTCGAGGATTATGCCCATCGCGTCAAGTCGATCACGGATCCGGTCAGCCTCGGCGAAATCTTTATTCTTGCGGGCTTGTAAGCGTTTCTCTATAAGTTCTTCGATTTCAGTATCGATTGATTCTTCCTTAACATAAATAATCCCTAGCACCATATCGAATCGCTTCAGAGTATCTGTCACGATATCAGCATCAGGTTGTGACAGCTGTGTTTTTTCACGAGCTACATTAATTTCCTTGATAAAATCATAGACAGCGGCCAGGGCGGGTGAAATATTCAAGTCATCATCCATTGAGCTCTCGAACTTATCCAGCGCCTTTTTAGCGATTGCCTCGATTTCGGGATTGGCCGTACTGCCTGATACATTCTCCAGCGAATCGCGGAAATCGCGTAATCGGGTAATCGCGTTGGTGGCGGCTTTGGCGGCATCGAAAGTGAAATTTAATTGCTGACGGTAGTGAGTCGCCATCAGCAAATACCTGACAGCCGAAAGATTAATCCCTTTGTCCATCAAATCCCGAATCGTATAAGTATTACCCAGCGATTTGGCCATTTTCTGGCCTTCGAAAATCAAGTGGGCGCAGTGAAGCCAGTAGTTTACGAATTTAACCTTGTTGGCGCCTTCCGATTGGGCGATTTCGTTTTCATGATGTGGAAACATATTGTCTATCCCGCCGGTATGAATATCGAAAGTCGGGCCGAGGTACTTCATACTCATCGCCGAACATTCGATATGCCAGCCGGGCCGACCTTTACCGAGATCGGTCTCCCAGAATACATTGCCATCCTCCGGCGACCAGGCTTTCCAGAGCGCGAAATCTGAGGCGGTGTCTTTCTCGTATTCGTCCGAATCGATACGCGCGCCGGCTTTCAGCTCATCGAGTTTCATATGCGAAAGCGCGCCATATTTTGGAGATGTAGATATCTTGAAATAAATCGAGCCGCCCGATTCATAAGCGTGCCCGTTAGCTTGAAGCTTCTTAATCAGTTCGACCATTTCGCTAATATGTTCGGTCGCGGCCGGGTAGTGTTCGGCTCGTTGAATGTTCAGACGGTCGATATCCTGGAAAAACAATTCCTTGAATGGCTTCGTATGTTCAGACAGTGATATGCCTTTGGCATTTGAATCTCGAATGGTTTTATCATCTATATCGGTTATGTTCATTACCTGGGTCACTTTATAGCCTTTGAAAATCAAGTATCGCCTGAGGATATCCTCGAACATGTACGCCCGGTAATTGCCGACATGAGCCTGAGCGTAGATAGTCGGTCCACAGGTATACAAGCCGACCTTGCCGGGAACGATAGGCTTAAATTCCTCTTTTTGCCGGGTGTAAGTGTTAAATAGTTTTAAAGCCATATTACCTCTTGGTCAGTTGCTGTACCGTCTTCTTGTCTAATTTCTTGATTACGGCCAGCAACAGTTTCACCAGATTATCGAAATCATCGCGATGAATTATGCTGGTATGGCTGTGAATATACCGGGTAGCCACGCCCAAATATATACAGGGCACGCCGGTACGCGAAATATGAATCCGGCCGCCGTCCGTGCCGCCACGAGCCAGAGCCGTTAAGTGATATGGGATACGGGCTTTCTCGGCAGTTTCGATAACGAAATCACGAAGCTTGCGATGGGGAATCATAGTGCCGTCCAAAACCGCTATCGATGGACCGGAGCCAAGCTTGCCGGATTGGTTTTTACCCGCGCCGGGGCCATCCGAAGCCAGTGAGACATCGGCCACAAATGCTATATCAGGATCGACCGACCAGGCGGCGGTGTTGGCGCCCCGAAGACCGACTTCCTCCTGAACCGTACCTACCCCGTAAACCGTATTGGGATGTTTCTGGCCTTTCAGCTTATTGATAACCTCGACCGCGGCCGCAACGCCTATTCTGTTATCGAACGCCTTGTTTAAAAGCATCTTCGGGTCATTCATAATTGTAAATTGTGCGTCCGGGACAATCGCGTCGCCGGGGCGGATACCGAGTTTCTTGACATTGGTCTTGGCGTTCACCCCGATATCGATGAACATGTCATCGAGCTCCATCACCTTTTTGCGTTCTTCATCTTTAAGAATATGCGGCGGCTTGGACCCGATTACGCCGAGTATGTCTTTTTTCGCCGTTTTTATTATCACGCGTTGAGCTAAAGCGACATGGCCCCACCAGCCACCCAGCGGGAAAAACTTGATATAGCCGTCATCGGTTATTTCCTTGACCATAAACCCGATCTCATCGAGATGGCCGGCGATCATTATCCGGGGCGAATCCGCGGAACCTTTTTTCCGGGCGATAATGCTGCCCAGTTTATCATAGGCAACTTCATCGGCGGCTTCGAGGTGGTCAACCATGACTTTAGTAACTTCTTCTTCGTAGCCGGGTATGCCATGCGCGTTGGTTAAATCTTCCAACAATTTTTGTGTTTTGTCCACTGTTACTCCTTTTCTAATACTATTGTCTCCAACTCTTCCAGGTTTACGATGGAATAGTCGGGTTTTACATTTTCAGGATTTTCTCTGTTCTCACGAAATTTCCAAACCGAAACAATGCCGGCGTTTTTCGCTCCGATTATATCAGCATCAAATCTGTCGCCGACAAAAATGGCCCGGGATGCTTTTACGCCGGCTTTTCGCAAAGCTATATCAAAAATGGCGCGGCCGGGTTTACGAACGCCAACGCCTGATGAGAATATCGTGAAATCGAAATATTTTAGCAACCCAAATTGTTCCATTTCGCCAAGATGATATTTCTCCGGAAAAATCGAATTCGACACCAGGCCGATTATCAGCCCGGCGTTTTTAAGTTTATCGAGTATTTCCACAGCGCCGGGAATAAGCGTGATCTGATCGGCGACCGGCTGATAGTAAATATCAATGAACTTTTCAATTATGCCATCGGTTATTTGTATTCCCATTCTTTCGAATATCATGGCACAGGAGTCAATCAAGGCGATTTCGGAATAATCATCTCGACGGTCGAGTATATCTTTGAGATAGTCATAAAATGCCGGACCGAATTCGTTTAACTCAAGTAGTTGTGGAGATTGCTCTTTCATGAACGGATAGGCGTTTATAATCCCGGTCTTGCCCATTGTGTGCCAATCGTGATTTTCGAATTCTATAAGGGTACTGCCCAGATCAAATAAGGCCGCTTCGTATTTCAAAATCGCTCCTCTGAATGATATTTATCAATCATCGTTCCGGCAAGTCGTGCCCGATAGGGTGTGACCCGCCGGGTGCTTTTCAGTCAGGTTACGTTTCGCTACGACCTGACTGAACATAAATTGGGCGTATGCAATACGTCCCTACGGTTTGATTGAACATTAACTCATACTTTTTCTCTTTTTAAAATCCTCGATTGCGATTAAGCATATTTTTTCAACCAGTTGGGGAAAGGCTATTCCTCTGGCTTTAGCGGCTTTCGGTACCAGTGAATGCGATGTCATGCCCGGCAAAGTGTTGACTTCAAGGCAATAAAGCTGGTTATCATCCGAGAGGCGGAAATCTATTCGACCGAAACC
>CAZFSN010000116.1:7083-10538 GCA_964521815.1 uncultured Ignavibacteria bacterium
ACCGGGTAATTCATTCTGGATTTGATCTTAACATCTATAGAATTCAGCTCAATATTCCGGTTGTTTTCCAGTATTAAATATTCCGGCGTGGGAATATTATCCGCCGTAAAAAGCTTTTTACTGATTAACTTATTCATCGCGATAGCCGAACCCATCACGCCGGAGCCGGTATAGGGCACGTTCGCCAGGTCAAGCATCGCCTGAATCGTGCCATCCTCGCCGACCCCGCCATGAAGTATTAAAAACACGACATCGACTTGCTTGAGTTCCGGCGACATGACGGTCTCAACTATTTTCTCATTGGTATAATACAGCAGCTCATCGTTTTTCGGAGGGTTTTCTTCGATTTCTTCGATTGCCTTCAGTTCATTATCCGTAAGTGGAATAAAACCTCGGGCCGGATCGATCGGGATAACTTCATGCTCGCCGGCTCTTAAATTTTCCACGACCGCCAGACCCGATACCAGGGACACATCTCTTTCGGCGGATGTGCCGCCCATAAAGACCGCGATTTTCATTCTCTAACCCTGTTCCTTCTATAAATAATAATCAGCCATATAGTCACTATTATGGCGCTGAAAATTACTACTACCATGTTATACGATTTTATGAGCCTGACCAGTTCAAGCCAATTAGATTTTACAAGATACATGCCGCCAATCATTATGCCATACCAAAGGCAAAAGCTGATCAGCGTAAAAAATGTCATTCTGGGGGCAGGTACTTTGCCGATACCGGCGCTGATCGCGATTAATGATCTGAGTCCGGCGACGAACCGCGAAAAAATCAGTATTAGATTGCCCCATCTCTGAAACCAGCCTTCGATCTTATCCAAATTTTCCAGCTTGAAATACGACCTGTTATATTTTACAAAAATAGATCTGCCTTTGGTATACCCGAAAATATATAAAACCATAGCGCCGGCCAGGCCGCCGATTGTCGTAAAAACAAATAATGGTACGTAATTAATTTCGCCGGTACCGGCTAAAAACGCGCCGGCCAAAATTATCATATCGCTGGGATAAGGCGGGAAGATATTTTCGATAAACGCGCTGGCCGCCAGGATAAGATACACCATCACCGCTTGTTTGGTGGTCAAATATAATATGATTTCCTCAAAGCCCATACTTGTCAATCGTCGCGACCGCCAGCGCCGCTATCCCTTCCTTACGACCGGTAAATCCCATTGTTTCCGTAGTCTTGCCTTTGATATTGATGTCATCGCTTACGATACCCAGAGTCCGGCTCATCGCCTTTTTCATCGATTCGACATGAGCACTTATTTTAGGTTCTTGGGCGATTATCGTTATATCGATATTAACTATACGAAATTTATTATTTTTAATTTTATTAGCGATAGTCGACAGGATTTTCAAACTGGATATATCTTTATTGGCCGGATCGGTATCGGGAAACATCATGCCGATATCGCCCAAGCCGGCCGCGCCCAGGATTGCGTCCGCAACGGCATGACAGACAACATCGGCATCGGAATGACCTAAAAGCCCCTTTTGATACTCAATCTCAACGCCGCCGAGAATCAGTTTCCTGCCCTCGACCAGTTTGTGCGCGTCAAAACCGATACCGGTTCTTACCATCTTTTTAGAATCTCCCCGGCCAACACCAGATCTTCCGGCGTGGTTATTTTAATATTGTCGTAATGTCCTTCGATAACCTTGACATCCAGCCCATATTGTTCGGCCAGCATGGCGTCATCGGTGGCCTCATATTCCTGTTCGGCCGCTTTTTTATGGATTTCAAATATAGTCGGATAATAAAAAACCTGCGGTGTCTGCGCCAGATAAATATTCTCCCGCGGCAGGGTCCTGGCCAACATATTATTATCCACGATTTTTATAGTCTCTTTTACTTTTATCGCCGGAATTATAGCTTGATTGGAAGTGACCGATTCAAACAACATATCTATCAGCGTATCCCTTATAAACGGCCTGACCCCATCGTGAATCGCGACATTATCCGTGGCTCGCGGACAGGCTGTTAAGCCGGCCAACACCGATTCCTGACGGGTCTCACCGCCGGTGGTTATTTTGTGTATCTTCCTGAAGCCGAATTTATCGACTATCGCTTGCGATGAATAGGCCAGGTAATCCTCCGGTACCACTAAAACTATCTCATCAATAATCCGGCAGCGTTCGAAACAACTGAGAGTCCAATACAGAACCGGCTTGCCGGCCAAATCCATGAATTGCTTGGGTAATTCCGATTGCATTCTGGCTCCTAAGCCTGAGGCTACTATCACCGCTAAATTTCGTCTGGTTTTCATATAATTAACATAGCATCGCCATAGCTGTAGAAACGATAGCCAGCTTTTATTGCTTCAGCATAGGCAGCCATGACCCTTTCTTTCCCGGCCAGAGCCGAAACCAGCAACAATAAGGTCGATTTAGGCAGATGGAAATTTGTCAGCAAGCAATCGACGATCTTAAATTCATAAGGCGGATAAATAAACTTACTGGTATATTGTCCGCTTGATGGCATCAGTTTGCCGGTTGTCTCATCATATGAACTTTCCAGCGACCTGACGCTGGTTGTGCCGACCGCGATTACCCGCCTTCGTTCCATTTTTGCTTTATTGATTATTTCGGCGGTTTGTTCGGGAATGGAGAAAAATTCTTCTTCCATCTTGTGGTCGGCGGCATCCTGAACCGTGATCGGCCGAAATGTACCCAGGCCCGGGTGAAGCGTCAAGTAAACAATCTCGATTCCCATCTTTTGAATCTTGGCGATAATTTCCTCGGTGAAATGAAAACCGGCAGTTGGAGCGGCCACCGCGCCGACATTTTTAGCGTAAATAGTTTGATACGTGGTTTTATCTTTCTCGTCGGGTTCACGAGCGATATATGGGGGCAAGGGCACCTCGCCATACTGCCAGATCAAGTCCATCAGGTTGCCGTTAGCGGAAAATTCGACAATCCGTCCGCCGCTATCAGTCCGTTTGCCGAGGTTAGCGGTTATCTTACCGTCGGCTAACTCTACTATTGTTCCAGGCTGAAGTCTCTTGCCGGGACGAACTAAAGCCTCCCAGGTTCCATTCTCGAATTTTCTGAGTAAAAATATCTCAACCTTGCCGCCGGTGCCCTGCTTATTACCGTGCAGCCGGGCGGGAAAGACTTTCGAGTTATTCAGTACCAGTACATCGCCCGATTTTAGATAGCCAATGATATCCGTAAATGTTTTATGTTCAAAACGATCATTAGCTCTATCGATAACAAACAGTTTCGATGTACTTCGAGGATTAGCCGGATAAAGAGCGATCCGGTCTTTGGGCAAATCATAGTCGTAAGTTGAAATATCTATTTTCATTTGTTGAATAACCTTATTAAATACAGCACGATAGTTAAGCCAATCGATATTAAAAGCGATGTGGCCAGCGGAAAGATAAACGTGACATTTTTCTTCTTAATGATAAAATCTCCGGGCAGATGCCCCAACGG
>CAZFSN010000117.1:0-10464 GCA_964521815.1 uncultured Ignavibacteria bacterium
GATGTGGAATCTTTGTTTGATGGCCATATTAATAGCCTTGCCGGCTAATTTCGCCGGCGCTTTCGATGTGGAAACGTTTATCGCGAATTTCGAGAACGGAAAAGACCAAACAGTGTTGGTTGGCCAAATTGACAGCCTGACAATCAACCGCGGCCCGGCTGAATTCCATCTCGGCCGGGGCGAATTAACGCTTCTGGATTTCGGTTGCGGCAGATCCTGCGCTTTAATATTCCAGGGAAAAGCGAGGTTTATCTATAATCCTGTTGACGATATAGAAAAACAACAACTAAAGCGTTTTACGGGGAAAGATAACCTTGATCAAAAGCTGGATTCATTATGCATATATTTTAGTGACACGGGTTTGATAGATATAAATCAAAATTCTTTTGAAAAAATTCCTATCGATGAAAATAAATGGAATCAATTCTGCTCAGCGCAAGATCACGCTTTTAGCAATCTGGGGGTATATCTTCCTAATAAGCTTTTAGGTAATTTGCTAATGGAAAATAGCCCTCATTACTTCTATGCTGATTTATATGTGAAGAATATGGGGCGATACGCTTATCGGATAGACGTCCATGAACCGGATATTTATTGTTTATATAAGCTAATAATGAAAAACGGGTATGAGACTTTTGATATTTTAAACTGTAGCGTTGACGACCATTGGTTGGTTTCCGAACGAGGTGTAATACCCATAGATATAACCGATTATGACATTGAAACGTCTATTTCTTCTAATGGGGATATGCGTGTCAAATGCCGCGTATATTATTCGACGGTTATTCGCGATGTGCGATTTCTATATTTTAACTGGTATAAGAAAAATAAAATAATATCCGCTATCGATTCTAATGGCGACTCTTTGATATTTATTGAGAAACGGGAACCCTTTAAGGTCTTGGTTAATCAACATTTAGAAAGCGGGTTCGGTGTTGTGCTAAATAATCCTCTTACAACCGGTGGCTCAGATTTTATAGATTTTGAATATGAGTGCGGCTGTTTGTACAATTGGCTGGGCTTTTTTTATGTTTCCGGAAACACCAGTTGGTATCCGATGAATATTATACGCGATCCAGCGACATTTCATCTATCATATATTTATCCGGTAGATTATCGGGTTGTTTCCAGCGGTGAAAACATTAGCAAAGAATTAACGCCAACGGGTGTAAAATCAGCGTGGCTTCTTAATTATCCTTCGTGCGGCATTTCATTTAATATTGGCAAATACTATGATGTAAGATTATTTTTTGAAAATCTTCTGCCAATAGAGGTGTTCACTCATATGCCAATAAATATCCCCGAAATCGGTGCCGACATGTTAAATAGCCTAGCTTACTTTAGCGATCTTTTTGGAGTTTGCCCCTTCGAAATTATTAAAGTCGCAGATGCCCCCGGCGGGTCCAGAGGAAGTTCCCCGGGTCTGGAAAATTTAAATTGGGACGATTTGATAAGGGGTACAAAAGAAGGCCCCAAAAGAATGGCCAATCAATGGTGGATTCATACCCTAAGACATGAATCTTATAAAGATGAGTGGATCGTTGAAGGATTATCGAATTATTGTTCTTTTATGTATTTCGAAAAATCAAAACAACGGTATCTGGTTGATGATGGTTTTATGAAAGATTGGCGGAAAATGATTTTTTATGGAAAGGGTGCGGGATCAAAGGGCTCTCAAGCGGGCCCGATGATTTTGGGAAAAAGACTCAATTCATCGAAATCTAATGATTACTATGCCGTTGTTGGGCGGAAATCAGCCTACATCTTCCACATGCTCCGCTACTTACTCCACAACTACAAAACCCATTCGGATGATGCGTTCATTGCTTTCTTGCGCGACCTGCTCGATAAATACCGGGACAGGCCAATTACCACCGCCGGTTTGCAGACGCTCCTCGAAGAACATACCCAAACCGACATGACCTGGTTTTTCAATCAATGGGTGTATGGTATCGATATACCGACATACACGTTCTCATACGATACCGAGAATACCCCCGACGGTCAGTTTCAGGTAACTTGCCATGTGAAACAAGAGGATGTACCGGATGATTTCAAGATGGTCGTGCCGATAACTGTGGTGTTCGAAGGCGATCAATACGCTCACCTGAAATACTGGATCGACCAACCGGAAATGGACATACAACTTCCGCCGTTGCCCATGAAACCGAAGAAGATAGATTTCAACACATATGATGCCGTCCTTTGCCGGGTAAGAACGCAATAGCAAAAAAGATTGATTTCAAACCATATAATCCCGTATTATTTAATGTGAAATATAACTAAAATGTAAACTTTCAGTTTATTGGAGTGAAAATGAAAAAATTTTATAATTATTTCGCCCTGAACAAAGTGGCGATAATCGCATTAATCGCGGCTTTCCCGACTGTCTGTTCGGCCGATGCCCAAGTTGGCATGTTTCTGGATAATTTCGAGAAGAACGACAAGCAGCTGGTTTCAGTTATCGATATCGACTCACTTCATATCAGCCGTTTCTGCGTGGATATTATTCTGGGAAAGGGTCAGGTGACCCTGTTTGATTTCGGTCTGGATCGGCCATCGGCGATGGTGTATCGGGGCTCGGGCAGATTCTTGTACACCCCCCCTGACAGTGTCGAGGCCGGCCAATTGCGGAAATTTACCGGCAAGACAGCGTTGGCCAACAAATTTGATCAGGCCGCTTTCTTTTTTACGATGTCTGAATCGGAATTGGGTCTGTCTATGGGGGATGGCAGGTCGGTATTGGATAAAAATATCTGGAGGGTTTTCAATAATGCCGCCAAGGACGCTTTCGAACATCTTGACCTGTACCTGCCCAATGAGATGCTGGGCGATCTTTTATCGGACACCACCGGCTTGTTTTTCTATGTCGATATGGAGTTGAACGATATCGGCCATACGGTTTTTCGGGAAGACCCTATCCGCGATGACCGGTACTGTATTTATCAGCTTAGGCGAATCGCCGGGGAGCTGTCGGCCGATGTGCTGAGCGGATTCACGCTCGGCAACAGCCTGCCGAGCGAAAGAGGCGTGCGGCCGATAGATATCTATCATTACGATATCGATTCGAAAATCGAAACCGAAGGCAAGATGATTGTCAACTGCCGAATTCATTTCGTACCCCTGATAAATGGCCGAAAGTTCCTCTATTTCGACTGGTACTATCGGAATCAAATTATCTCGGCGTTCGATTCCAATGGCCGGGCTTTATTGCCGGTGTATAAAAAAGAAAGTTTTTCGATTATCGATCAGAAACGGCAGGAAGCCGGTCTGGGCCTGGTTTTAAACGAGCCCCTGGTTGCCGGTGACAGCGACTATATCGATATACAAATAGACTGTAAGTGTCTGGAGAAACACGGCACGCTGTATTATATCAAAAGCCCCGCCGGCTGGTATCCTCATAGTAATATTCGCGATCTGGCCACGTATTCATTGACCTACGACTGCCCCGATAAATACGAGGTGGTCAGTTGCGGCCGGATGGTTGAAGCCAAAACCGAGAATGGCCGGCTAATATCGAAGTTTGAGCTGGATAAGCCGTACGAATATGTAATTTTCAATGTCGGTTCGTTTAAGAAAAAAGAAATGATAGCTGGTGGGTTTCCGCCGGTCGAGGTTTATTTAGCCGAAGAGATAGCCGATATCAGCGCCGCCGAGTTTGAAGCATATTTGAGCGAACAAGAAGAGGGGGGGATCATGACTATCGATACATCCCACACCTATCTAACCAACATCGACAGACTGGGCCAGGCGGGCGCGGATGTTTTAAACAGCCTGGCCTTTTTTACCAGCACGTTCGGCCCGTGCCCGTTCGATACAATCAAGGCTACCAGCATACCATATGGCGGATTAGGGGTTGGCTCTCCCGGCTTAATCTATCTACCGTGGCATTCTTTTCTCGATGAGGACCTCAACGGGGTCGATGAACAATTTCGGGCGCACGAGGTGGCGCATCAATGGTGGGGCCCGGTGGTCGACTTCGAAAGCTATCGCGACCAGTGGATAATCGAAGGGCTGGCCGAATATTGCGGGTTCTGGTATTATCAGGTGTCGGCCCACAATGAAGGGGCTTGCAACAAGATGCTCAAGGACGACCGTCAGGCGATAATGTTCGGCACGGGACTTAGCGATAACGAGAAAGCCATGGGGATGGAAATAATGCCCTCCGGCTCCGGCCGAAAATCGACAGGTACCAAAGCCGGCCCGATAGTATTGGGCTATCGCCTCAATTCCAGCAAGTCCGTCGATTATGTGCCGATCGTCTATTACAAGGGCGCCTACATTTTCCATATGATTCGCTATCTTATGCATGATTACAAGACCGCCTCAGATGACAGGTTCGCGATATTCTTAAGAGACCTGCTGGCCAAATATAAAGACAAACCGATCACCACGGATGATTTAAAGTTTTTACTGGAACTTCATATCGGCGGAGACATGGACTGGTTTTTCAATCAATGGGTGTACGGTACAGATGTGCCCAGATATATCTTTAGTTATGAGTCAAATCCCACCAATGATGGCCAGTACGCAGTCAAATGCTTCGTGCAGCAGCAAAATGTCCCAGCCGATTTCAAGATGCTGGTGCCGATCACCGTACTTTTTGAAGGCGACCGCTTCATTCATTTCAAAGCCTGGGTCGATCAGCCGCTGACCACGATTGATTTACCGCTTTTGCCATATAAACCAACGAAGGTAATGTTCAACACCTACGATGCCGTGTTGTGTGAGGTGGTATATAAATAAAATGATAATTATCAACAAAATGGAGAATCGCATGAAATTTTTTTCACGTTTGTTAACAACTAATGTTATTGGGGGCATAGCCTCGCTGTTAATTTTTATTAATTACTGTCAAGCTGGCCTTGATGTCGAATTGTTTGTAAAAAACGTGGAAAGCGGCAAGAACCAAACAACCTTATGCGGCCATATCGAATCATATTCGATGATTCGAGGCAACATGGAGTTTCATCTGGGACCGGGAGAAATTACTATATTTGATTTCGGATATGATAAACCATCGGCCATGGCTTTTATAGGTCATGCGCGGGTTGTCTACACTCCGCCGGATAATATCGAAAAAGCGCAGTTGGAAAAATATCTTCAACGCACGGCCATAGATAGCGATGTAGAATCTATAGTTTTTTATGGTTTATTGAATCTCGAAGATCTGCCGGACACCGCCTCCTTTACGCGCGAGAAACCGAAAAAAGATTTCTGGAAACTACTCGAACAAACCCGGAAAACGGCGATAGAGAATCTTTCCATCAATGTAACAAATCGTATTTTAGCAGACTTTCTTTCAGATAGAGACAGCAAGTTTTTTCTGGCCAATTTCGAAAATGTTGAATTAGGTAATTTGATTTTCTGTGAAGACGCTTTAGGTGAAGATTATTACCGGTTGTATCGTGCGGTCAAAAAAGATAAAAAGCAAATGGTTGATATAATCAACGGATATACTCCGCCAGATAAAGCCGCCGTAAAACCGGGTATGGCGGCAATTGATATTACGGATTATGTGATCAAGGCGAAAGCCGATAGGCTTGGAAAACTTAGCGCGGATTGCCGTATAACTTACATAGCCTTGGGGGGAAAGCAGTCTTTCTTATATTTTAGATTATCATCTGAAAATGAAATAAAAAAAGCTCTTAATTCAAACGGAAATCCTCTTCTGGTGGTTCGGGATGAAGACGAGCCGGGTTTCGGCTTGGTTCTCAACAAGCCGCCTGTGACCGGCGCTAAGGATTTTATCGATATTGAATATGAGGGGAAACCCTTCCACCATGAATGGGATGTTTATTACTGCCAAGGTTCCGATCCCTGGTATCCGCTTAATATTATGTCAGATAATGCTCATTATAAAATCTCGTTTGATTACCCATCTGAATTCTTGCTTTCAGATTACAGTCAATCGGTTTATGACACGCCGTCTCAAGGCAAATGGGAAATAGAGTATGAAACAAATGACGCAGGAATGTGCTTCGGTAAACTTAATATTTCCGAATCAAGGCCGAATAGCGAAATTCGGTTGGTAATGTTTGCCCCAAATGTTTCTGGTTGGTCAACTGCAATCCGGTCGGAAAGTTCTTATGAAGCAATTCTTGTCGAAAGCTTAATTGGCTTGGCTGGATCAAAAGTATGGTTCGATCATTGTTATGAAGAAGTTAGCTATGATTTAATGTATTTTAAAAGTCTGTTAAATTGTTGTCCATTTGATTCGATTGCAGAATTCGAAACACCTTTTCAAAACAACCGGGGCTATACCGGCGCGATAAGTTTATCTTCGTATTTTAAAATGAATAAAGAAGCCGGTGGGGGGTTAAGATTGGGAGATCCTCTCGTTCGTTCACGGCAAGCCGCCTATCAATGGTGGGGGCATTCGGTAAGAGCGGACAGCTACCGCGATGAGTGGATTATCGAAGGGTTGGCGCAGTATTGCGGCCTGCTATCGGTGCAATCGAGAGAACCCCTGAATTTTCCTTTAGATAGCATGTTAGCTGTCTGGCGCGATACCATTGTCGCAGTACAGGCCGAATCCGGCCCGGTATGCCTCGGTAAAAGGCTGTCCTCATCCGGATGGGACTACTACGATCCTATCGCTATTAAAAAAAGCGCCTACATTTTCAATATGATCAGGAATATCATGCATGATTACCGAACCGGTTCGGATAAAAGATTTATCGCTTTCGTTCAAGATTTATACGCCAAATACAAAGATAGAACAATCACCACCGATGATTTTGAAAACGAACTGGCCGCTCACGCGCGAATGGATATGACCTGGTTTTTCGATCAGTGGGTATATGGGACAGATATCCCGGTATATATTTTCAGTTTTACCACCGAAAAACCATCTGATGAAGAATTTTTGGTAAATTGCCATGTCGAGCAGATAGGTGTTCCTGATAATTTCAGGATGATGGTGCCAATAAGCCTGGTATACGGGGACACGGCCCAAATCGATATGCCGATATTGATCAACCAACCGGTTACCGATATACCTTTACCAACACAGGAAAAAGATTTTAACAAAGTTATTTTCAATACATATAACGCCGTGTTGTGTGAGGTAGAATATAAATAAAAAACCAGGGCGTAGAGGGATATCGATATACGTTTTTGTTGAGGGGGGCAGGGCATAGAGGCAAAGCATACATGACTACCAACCTCGATAAATATCGCGAATACAAACAAGCCGTAGAACAGACGCGCCTAAATGTCACCTCGCTCGATGAGTTCTCTGCCGAGTTGAAACAAGCTCCCGAGCTTGTACGTCTGCGCAACGGGGCACGTACCGAATTGCAGTTGCTATACGATTACCTCAGCGCCGATTTAAATTTGCCGAAACTGCCGGTCTATCTGCCGATACGCAAGAAAATCTATGTTTCGGGCGCGGCGTATCACACCGGTGGCGTGCCATCGGAAATTCGTATCTACACGATCAAGGGCTGCTCGAACAAGCCATACGAGAAATGGACGCCCCGCGATATCCGAGCTTACACCGAGGCCGAAATATTCGAAACATTCATTCACGAAACCGCTCACGTGCTGGAGGCGGTCCGGCACGGCCGTATGACTCATGGCCGGCCGTTTATCAAGGCTTATATGAATATCGAGGAGTATTTCCTAAACCACGGTTTCGATAATCTGATCGATCCGGAAATCCGGTTAACCGGCGTGCCGGTGAAGGCGATGAAAAAATAATAGGTTGCCTGTAGGGGCTTATCGCATACGCCCGCGCACGCATCACAAACAAATAAACTTGACTCAAGCTGTCTCAAATAATTTATTAGAGGCAAAAACGAATGAATTACTACTTTTTAGCTTCGGGAATACTATCGCTAATCCTGTCGATAGCGCATGTTAGCTGGGGCGAGAGTCAGATCGTGCCCGATTTATCGGAATCCAACGCGGCCCTATTATCTCGGGTCGGGTTCTATATCGTCTGGAATCAAATCGCGGTGATGCTGTTCATATCGGGTGTAGCCCTGATAGTATTCGCGATCCGGCGAATCGCCGGAGCCAGGACGGCCGCCATCGTGATGTTGTGTATCGTAGTCGGTAATTTCGTCACGTTCCTGGTAATCATCGCCCTGAAAATGCCGCCGCTATTGGCCCAATCGATACCTCAGCACGTGGCGTTCATTGCCCTGATAACGCTGATGTTGCTGGGCATACGCAAGGCGGGGGCGGTGTAGGCATCGGATCTGTCAGATCACGGTCTTTGGCCTACGACCTGACAGAACATTAAATTCGGGATTTTTTCAGCAATCCCAGTAGCAGGGATGGGGCACTTGGGTATCAGGTGCATGTAGGGCAAAACACTTAACTTAAAGGCGAAAGAAGATGAACTCAAGTTTTAAACCGTTTTTATTGGTAGCCACGATTGTTTTCATGGCATGGTTGGCCGATCAAGCTGAAGCGCAGACGCCCTGGCAAGGATTTAGCGGAAAATCATCTGTAGCCATGAACTACAAGAGGCTTCACTTCAAATCGAATGATTACTGGCGAGCGAGCGGTACATTGCTTGCTTTGGAGATCGCTACTCGAGGGACCGATAGGAGGGCCCTGATTATTAAAGTGCCCTTTGCTTTTTATAGAGAAAGTTATAAAAGTTATCACTCCTTGGTTGAACGCCGATATTCGCAGGGCCTTCCCGGTAATCCGTATTTTGGGGCGCGGATTTTATCACCTAATCCTTTTGTGTCATTTGATTTTGGTTTGCGCTTGCCGATAACAGGCGATAGCGAAATAGATGCTGCCGTATCAGGAATGCTTGCCGATATCGATCAGATGGAAGCCTTTATTCATAATTATCTGCTGATTAATTTAGGATTTTCGTTTGATATGAAAAATAGCGAAGGCGTATTTGCCCGCTTGACCGCGGCGCCCAATTACTGGATTTATATTGGGAAATCAAAATATGTGGATTTTGCGGAACTCATACTTCATTATGGCGCGATCGTCGGTTTCGAAAATCAGGACATTCGCCTGCAGGGTGGAATATCAGGTCTGACAATATTTAGCGAGGGGGATGCTTTCACCGATGAAACGAGTATGCATCAATTTGGCCTGGAGATGAGCTATCGTGTAGGCAAGTTCTGGCCGGGAATTCATTTCCGTCTGCCTCTTGATGATGATACAAAAGATGTTATTGACTTCGTTTGGGGAATATCGGTTATGTACGAGGGAGAATAGAGGTGAAACTTAAGAACGCCATTGTCTTAAATATTCTCGTCGAAGCCACAGGGGGTTCAACTTATGCCTCTCCTCAGGTACTACAGCGCCTAACCTGCTCGGCTGCTTACGACCTCCTATCTAACAGAACATGAAATATACAAAGCGAAAGCTATTAAGTTAAATATTGTTATAATAGAGCATAGATAATGTGATAGTTGCCTTTATTAGTGGATAGTTGCTAACCTCTAATCCCGATTTTCCGCAAACCGTCGATTTTGCATAACCTCATGATAAATGTACAATTATAGAAACACCCCGGGGATTATCCGCCGCGGCACGCAGATTGCTTTTTAGCTGAACGTAAAGCAAATCAATTAACCTGAAACAAAGGGGAAAGAAGATGAAAACTAATTTAAAAATTTGTTTGCTGGTCGCGTTGGCAGCTATTTTCGTGACGTGGTCAGCCGATCAGGCTAACGGGCAATCGCCCTGGCAGAGGTGTAGTGGACAATCATCCGTTGCCCTGCGCTATATGAGCCCCAGCTTTAAATCGAGTGATTATTGGAAGCCGAGCGCAACGCTGGTGGACCTGGATATCACCGGCCGGTTGTCTGAAAAGGCGACTCTGATCATGAATATACCGTTTGCTCATTATAGAGAAAGCTATGAGGACTACTACTGGGGCACCACCAAGAGTGTCACACAAGACCTTTTGGGCAACCCCTATTGCGGGGTGCGCGTTTTATCTCCGAATCCATCTTTTACTTATGATTTCGGTCTGCGACTGCCATTGACCGGCGAAGATAAGCCGTTCGCCGCCATAATTGGAGCGTTTTCCGATATCGACCAGATAGAAGCGTATATTCACGATTATCTGCCAATCCATTTAGGTCTTTCGATAGACGCGAAAAACAGCGAAGGCTTATTTGGCCGCATCAAAATATACCCGTACAGCTGGATCTATATCGGGGACAACAAATACGCGGATGCTACAGAGTTCCTGCTTCATTATGGCGCGGTCGCCGGCTTTGAAAATAAAGATCTCCGCTTACAGGGTGGAATCTCCGGCTTGTCGATATTAAGCGAGGAAAATGCTCTCACAGACGATACGAGTATGAACCAATTTGGCATGGAGATGAGCTATCGCCTGGGCAAGTTCTGGCCGGGAATTCATTTCCGCCTGCCTCTTGATGAGGATATCAATGATATCATCAATCTCGTCTGGGGCGTTTCGGTATTGTACGAGAGCGAATAGTGGAGGCGCTAAAGCACAAGGTTGCGCAG
>CAZFSN010000118.1:0-10320 GCA_964521815.1 uncultured Ignavibacteria bacterium
CAACCGGAGTGACCCGACCGCTCCTGCTCTGCTGTTCTGCCCTCAATATCAGCCGGCCTATCCTACCAGTGCTGATGTACCCAATCCATTACCTGAAGGTTGGCCATTCTGTGAAAATCCTTTTGTAACCGGAACCAAGATTATTCCGATTTCACCTACGGAATAAGACACTAATTCGCTTTCGGCTACTTGTCTTTTGGCGAGCAGCCCGGCCTAAAGAGACTCATAGGGATGTTCAAAAGGACATCCCTATTTTTATAGCATATCTATTATAAAATATTCATTATAAATGCCCATAAATTCTGGACAACAAGACTTGTATTAAAACGCGCAAAATAGCGAGGTTTGCATCGTTAATATGATTCCTTAACATGCTGCCTTTTATCTCAAAGGAAAAAGAAAAATGGTTGCTAACCAAGAAAACACGGCGTATATTTTAACGCGTTTGGATATCATTTAGAAATTTAAAGTGAGGCGGTGGCGGCGCGGTCTGAACGTATTAATAGCAGGATTCTAATTAAATTTTCCTAATCTTGGGAGAATATTAATTGAAATTTCGCCGGCGTTAACGATCTCTATGATAAGTCGCTACTGAAAATATGCCGGCCGCCTGGAAGAAGGTCAGAAGTGGCAATGGCTGATAATGCGAGCAATTCAAATCGGACTCGTGATCCTGTATATACGCAATTTACAGAAACGCAAGCAAAAGGTGTCCAGGATGCTCTGACTCATCGACCGAGAATCAGCATAAGATTGCGAATAGCCTCAGGTTTTCTTGTCGCTTTTGTGTTTACGTGCGGTATAACTATCGTAGCCATGGCTTTTATCTCAAATATCGCTAAACGTCAAAACTTACTGGAAACCGCGGGCAAGATTGAATTCGAGATTCAGCAGGCCCGTCGTTTTGAGAAAAACTGGTTTCTCTATGGTACGAATCTTTATGACGCTCTGAACAATATCCAGAACGCGGAAAACCTGTTGACTAATTCCCGGGATGAGATGCGCAACCTCATAGGCGATAAAGCATTTGAAAGCATGTGGAGCAGCTTGCTTAAGTATAACGAAACTCTGGAGAAATTAGGCGCTCTGCCTGAACCGACTGATTCATCGATGGCAAATCAGCGGCTGGCGCTCGAATCTCAGTTGCGAGGTTTCGGCGCCGAGATTGTTACGGATGCGTCAAATGTCTTCGATCGGGAACGGTTGCGGATTCATTCCTGGTTAAAAACATCCATGGTAATTGCGGTGGCTGCCCTGATTGTCATTCTTATATTCGTTGTTATAATTGCCTCATTTATTACCCGTCAAATAATCCATCCTTTCGGCCGGTTCGAGGAATATACCCGCCGCATTGCCGCCGGCGATTTTTCTCTGATTACTCCGGCTCGCAAATATCGCGATGAGTTTACCAATCTGGCAATCGCCTTGAATCACATGCTAATAGAGCTTAAAAAGCACGAGGATCAACTTATTCAATCGCGGAAAATGGCCGCCATCGGCAATTTGACCGCGGGAATAGCCCATGAACTGAACAATCCCTTGAATAATATCAGCTTGACCACCGAGGCTCTTATCGATGAGTTCGACGAGTGGGATCGCGAAGCCAAACTCAAGATGCTGGGGACTATCGCCACCCAGGTTGACCGGGCCGGCGCTACAGTTGCCAATTTACTGGATTTCACCAGAAGAGATGAGTCATCGTTTGAAAAACTCTCTATTAATGAAGTTCTTAACAGGACGGTCAAGTTAGTGGCTAATGAGATAAGTATTAATAACATAGAACTAGTTCTCGATTTGGGGGATAATTTGCCAAAGGTCATGGGTAGTGTTCATAATCTGCAGCAAGTTTTCCTTAATCTCTTTCTCAATGCTATTCAAGCTATGCCTGACAGGGGAAAGCTAAAGATTAAAAGTTATGTAGAAAATAAATCGCTTAAGATAGATGTCAGCGACACCGGTACCGGAATACCGGAGGAAAATATGGATAAGATATTCGATCCATTCTTCACCACCAAAGAGGTCGGAAAGGGAACCGGATTGGGCCTATCAGTCAGCTATGGAATAATTAAGAAGCACCGCGGCCAAATAATGGTCAACAGTGAAGTAAGCAAGGGAACGACTTTTTCAGTTACTTTGCCGGTGTATAATGATATTGGTCTAATGGGCAATTATAACTGAACAGCGAATTGGCAATTTACGGCCGCCAAAATCTGGGCTGCCGAATCTGACAATGTTAGCTGAAAGAGCGGATATTCGATTATTATGATAAAAATGCCAATAACCATCCGGAAAGGAGAAGCTCGTGGGCCAAAAAGTTGAAGTTATGGTTTTGGATGATGAGCCGATTGTCGGTGAGCGGTTGCGAGATTACCTGGAAAAGAAAGGAATGTCTGTTGAAACATTCACCGAATCGCCGATAGCTATCGACAGGCTAAAAGAAAAAACTTTCGATGTGATCGTAACCGATATAAAAATGCAAGGGCCTACCGGCATAGATGTTCTTGTAGCGGCGAAAAATCTGGCTGTCAGTCCTTCAGTCATCTTAATCACCGGCTATGGTTCTTTTGAAACGATGAGGCAGTCGGAAGCTATTGGGGCTTTCGATTATATCTGCAAGCCGTTCAAGATGGAGGATATTCATAAAAAAATAGTGAAAGCGGCTCACAAGAAAAAAAAGCGCGCCAAGCAATGAAATTCGACTTAATTTTAAAAACCGCGCAAAATGGTTTCGATTAACATACGCGGAATTGATAATTGATTGGTAATAACGGTGGAACAAGGGAATTCAAAAACTAAAATATTAATTCTTGATGATGAGCCGATAGTCGGTGAAAGGCTAAAAATATCGTTGGAGCACGCCGGCTTTGCCGTGGATGCCTATTCATCAAGCCGGGAAGCTATCAGTAAGCTGAAAGAGGAATGTTACGATATTTTAGTCACCGATCTCAAAATGAGCGGCCCTGACGGAATTGAGGTTTTGCGCATAGCCAGACAGCTCTGTCCGGATATCAAGGCGGTCGTGATTACCGGATTTGCCACCAAGGAAACTGCTGAGGAGGCCAAGCGAAGCGGCGCTGTTGAATTCATCGCCAAACCATTTAAGATGAGTCAATTGAAAAGCTTATTAATAGCCATTTCGGGAAAGGATGAACATATTGAGGAATAGAATAAGGATAAAAATAAACGTTGGCCGGGATATAACCTTTTGGAAATATATTTTAAGCGAGTAAAAACTTATGCCGGACATGTATATTTATCTTCCCGTTGCCGGGGTTAGCGTTAATATAGTACTGCTGTTAGGCTTAGGCTTGCTGGTGGGCTTTCTTTCGGGCCTTTTTGGCGTAGGCGGCGGGTTTTTATTGACACCGCTTCTGATGATGATCGGTATTCCACCTACCGTAGCGGCGGCCTCGGACGCCAACCAGATTGTCGCGGCCTCCACCTCCGGGACGTTTGCCCACTGGCGGCTCGGCAATGTCGATTTCAAAATGGGCGTTATATTGATTATCGGAGGAATAGTTGGCGGCACGCTGGGGGTTCAACTCATAAAGATTCTCAGGGCTACCGGCAACGCCGATTTCGTTATTAAAATCACCTATGTTATAATGCTGGGCGTAATAGGTTCGTACATGTTCCAGGAAAGTTTGAAAAATCTCCGGCCGCGGCCGATGAGGATGGCCAAAGCCCGGCCCGAGGCGAAATCCTGGTTCGCCAGGTTCAACGAAGCCTTGCCATTTACTATTAATTTCGAGAAATCGGGAGTCAAACTTTCGGTATTCATGCCCCTTATACTTGGTACATTAGTGGGCGTTTTGTCTGCTTTGATGGGCGTCGGCGGCGGATTTATTATGGTACCGGTAATGGTATATATGTTGAGAATGCCCATGCATGTGGTTGTCGGCACGAGCCTGTTCCAGGTGCTTTTCACCTGTATCAACGTAACCTTCATGCAGTCATATTATAATCATACCGTGGACCTCGTGATAGCGATAATACTGTTAGCGGGTTCTACGACAGGAGCGCAGATAGGCGCGCGTATCAGTAGTCGTCTTAAAGCGGATCATCTGAAAATTATTCTGGCCTCAATTGTCTTATTAGTCATGGTCAAGATGGCCATTGGCTTACTGCTTCCACCGAGCACTTTATTATCATTCGGCGGGGGACATTAATGGCCGGTAAACGTAGAATAAAGTGGCTCATGTGTCCGGCTGTCGATGTTGAGGAATTGCCGGAACATTTAAACGTGTTGGGTATGGACGGTGATATTATGGTGGAAAGCCATATAAAACGATATAGCTTTCAGTAATGAATATATGAGTAAGTGAAGATATTATGTCAATCTTGAATATTTACCTTCCCATCGCCGGTGTTAGTGTTAATATACTCCTGCTGATTAGCTTAGGTCTCGTCGTGGGGTTTCTTGCCGGGCTTTTTGGAGTGGGCGGCGGTTTTTTACTAACGCCCCTTCTAATGATGATCGGCATTCCCCCTACTGTGGCCGCCGCCTCGGATGCCAACCAGATTGTAGCGGCCTCCGCCTCCGGGACATTCGCCCACTGGCGGCTTGGCAATGTCGATTTCAAGATGGGCAGCATATTGATAATAGGTGGACTCGTTGGCGGGACTTTAGGCGTACAGCTTATCAAATTACTTCGGGCCGCCGGGGAGGCCGACTTCGTAATTAAAATAACCTATGTGATTATGCTCGGTATTATCGGCGTATACATGTTTCAGGAAAGCATGCGGAACCTCCGACCGCATCGGCACGGGGTAGCAACAGATCGGTTCGAATCGAAATCCTGGTTTGCCAGATTCAGCGAAGCCCTGCCGTTCGGGATTGACTTTAAAAAGTCGGGAATTCACATTTCGATATTAATGCCTTTAATACTTGGAGCAATAGTCGGCATGTTATCGGCGATGATGGGAGTAGGTGGTGGATTTATAATGGTACCGGTCATGATATACCTTTTACGGATGCCTATGCACGTAGTAGTCGGAACCAATCTTTTCCAGGAGCTATTTATTTGCATCAACGTAACATTCATGCAATCATATTATAATCGTACCGTGGACTTTGTAATAGCGATACTGCTGTTGGCTGGCTCTACTACGGGAGCGCAGATAGGGGCGCGTGTCAGCAATCGTTTGAAAGCCGATCACCTGAAAATTATCATGGCCTCGATTGTTTTATTAGTGATGGTCAAGATGGCGATGGGGTTGTTGCTTCCATCGGGTACATTATTATCATACGGAGAGGGACATTAATGGTTGGGAAGCACGAAATAAGGCAGATTTTTTTCCTGGTTGCGATAATGCTCATTGCCTGCTCAGCGGCCTTTGCGGATGAAAATAAAGATTCGCTCAACATCGTTCCCGATCAAATCCAGATCGGTACTTTTTATCATGGCGCCGAGGTACAAGTTTCCGCCAATGTTGCGGCATGCGATGGGGCGGTGATAGTTCTGGAGGGGGGCGATGAAAAGGTCGCCCTGAACAGAAAAGGACGCGTAGCTTTTATCTGGATGAATGTAGCTCAAATTACGATCAGCGGACTTCCTCGAGTTTATATCATGGCGGCCTCGGACAAGATGGATGATATCTGTTCCAAAGAGACACAGGAAAAATTACGGCTGGGCACGGAGTATCTTCGGCCGCAAATGGAAGTTCACAGTGATCAGCCGCTTACCGGTAAGGAGTTCGATCAATTTCTGAAACTGAAAACGCATATTGGCACCTATGACACGAATAATCAAATTGACCTCAAGCAGGTACAGCCGGGCCGGCAGGAAATATCATCGATTCTACCGATCCCATCGCAAATGCCCCCCGGGATATATGATGTTCATCTCTATTGTTTCCGGCGGGGAAACCTGGCGGAAGAGGAAACAGGCAGCCTTAAAATAGAAAGAGTCGGGCTGCCCGATCTCATGATAAATCTGGCTAATAAACATGCCGCAGTGTATGGCTTGGTCGCAATTGTCATAGCTATGGCGGTCGGGATAATTATGGGGTTCATTTTTAGTTCATTACCGGGGCGCGAGCATTAATTTCTACAAAGGTTTTTGAAAGCGGAAGATGGAGCGACAATTAGAAATACTCGTTCTGGATGACGAAGAGATAGTCTGCACACGGTTAAAACCGACACTTGAAAAAGATGGCTATCGCGTGGAGACATTTACTGACAGCCGGCTGGCAAAACAGCGTCTCGAAGAACATTCGTTCGATATCGTGGTGACGGATCTCAAAATGGCCGGTATCGACGGTATGGATATACATCGGTTTATTAAAGACAAATGGCCGAAAACCAGGGTAATAATAATCTCCGGCTTTGCGACCGTGGAAATAACGCGGGAGGCTCTTCAAGCGGGGGTTCGCGACATCATTGCCAAACCTTTCAAGATCGGTCAGCTCAAAGAGCTTATCGATAAGGTTTCGGCGGAAATTAACGGCTCAGAGAAATAGCTGGGCGCCGGATAGCTGACGAGGTGAGAATATGGCTATTATAACAATATCACGCGGTACTATGAGCGGGGGCAAGCAACTGGCGGAAATGCTGGCCGATAAATTGCATTATCGCTGTGTAAGTCGGGAAGTAATTATCAAAGCCGCCAGCGAATATGGTGTCCCGGAGAATAAGCTTCTTGAAGCAATCCGAAAATCGCCTTCAATTTTTCAGAAATTAACATTCGAGAGAGAGCAATATCTCGCTTATATCCAGGCGATTCTATGTGAATACGCCAAGGACGATAACCTGATTTATCATGGGAATGCCGGTCATTTTCTTTTACCGGGTGTTTCGCATGTATTGCGAGTCAGGCTTCTGGCGGAGATACCTTACCGGATAAAAGCCGCTATGGCGCAATTCAATTACTCCGAGAAAGAAGCGATAAATTATATAAAGCAAATCGATCGCGAACGGGTCAAATGGACCAAATTTCTTTACGGCAAAGACTGGCGATCCCCGGAATTATATGATCTGGTTTTCAACCTCGGACGCACCGATCTTGACTTCGTATGCGAACTGATCGCTCACGCTGTCAAGCAGCCCGAATTTCAGGCTACTCCTAAATCGATTAAGGCGATGAATGATTTACTTTTGGCATCAAAGGTACGGGCGGCTCTGGCGAGTATGCATAATATCCGTCTCGATCTTTTAGAAATTTATGCCGATGATAAGAAAGTGGTGATCAGCGGCAAGGTAAAATCCCAGAAGTTGCTGGATGAGATACTGGAAATCGCCAATGGTATACCGGGCGTGGATACTTTTGAAAATAAGGTGCGGGTCGATTATCGCGGTTATGGGATCGAATGAATTAATTACCTGGTGGCCCCAAGGTGTTTAAAAGAATTGCCAAATTATTTCGCCATCGCCAGACTGCCGATTTAGGTGAATTCAAAGAGCTATTCGAGAGATTCCAGCAGATTCTAAAAAGCAACAATCGTATTTTTGAACTTATTTCGGAACTTGAAGATAAGCTAAGCGGTGAGTATATATTTGATATCAATTACCTGATACATGTTAATAATCAACTCTCCGAAACAGTTTATTTGATCGTATCGAATCTAAATATTATTGCCAATAATCGTTTCAAAGACCTGTTCTCTCGCCAGCTCGCCATACAGGATGAATTAAACAATATTATTCAAGGGCGAACGGCACAGCCAAGAGATAAATATATTATCGATTATAACGATGTTAATTCGGACATGGCTGAACTTACGGGCGGCAAGAACGCGAACCTGGGAGAAATCCGAAATCGTCTTAAAATGGCCACTCCCGATGGTTTTGTTTTGTCGACGGCTGTGTATCAGCGTTTTATGACAGAAAATAAATTGTGGCCGGAAATAAGAAGAATACATGAACAATACAAGGGCGCTGACAAACTTTCTGTTGAAAATTATGATAATGAAATAGACAGTCTGTTTGAGAAAGCCCGTATCCCATCAGACCTGGCCAGAGCAATTACCAGACAGCTCAGTTCAATCGTCAAGCGCGCTAAAGATGAATTGAGACTTGCCATTCGTTCCAGCGCTTTTGGTGAAGATGCTCAGGGACGGAGTTTTGCCGGGCAATTCAAATCCCTTCTATGCCAACAAAGCGGCGATGTTTGCCCGGATTATTCGAAGATTATCGCAAGTCGTTTCAAACACAGCGCTATTACCTATGGCGGCGAACGTATATTTGAAGAGACGGAGTTGCCGATGGCGGTCGGCGTTCAAATGATGATACCGGCTCATATATCCGGCGTGGCGTATTCAGTGGAGCCGTCAGGGGAGTTCACCAATTGTCTGGCTGTTTCGGCCTGCTTCGGTCTGGGTATCGGAGCGGTTGCGGGTATGACAGACACCGATTACTTCAGGGTTTCCCGGGTGAACCCAACCCAAATTCTTTCTCGCCGTATCGGACGCAAATTAAATCAGATTGTACCGGCGGACCCCCGGGGAGTTGAAAGCATTTCACTGCCTGATAGTCTGCAGGAAAAAGCCTGCCTGACCGATGAGCAAATATTCGAATTAGCCGAACAGGTTCTAATGCTGGAGCGATATTTTAAACGGCCGCTTGATATAGAGTGGTGCTTTGATAATCAGGGGAAGCTCTTTATACTTCAATGCCGCCCGCTGAAAGTTGCCCCTAAATCGAACCGGCAGTCGCGCGGCCGCGCAAAAGTGGCAGTCAATGCCCCGGTCCTGATGTGTAAACGTGGACAGGTAGCTCAGCGAGGGATAGCTGTCGGCAAAATAAAGCAGGTGCATGACGATGATGATGTATCCGAGTTCCCTGCAGGGGCTATAGCAGTTACTAAATATACGACCCCGCGATTAACATCCATTATTCGCCGGGCGGCCGCTATTATTACTAATATCGGCAGCCCAAGCGGACATATGGCTACTGTGGCAAGAGAATTTGGCGTACCTATGATAGTCGGTACCGCCGATGCTACCGAACTCCTGACAGAGGGGACCGAGGTAACAGTCGACGCCGAGGAAAATATTATTTATCAAGGTATTGTTAAAGAGCTTTTGGAATACGAATCGGAAGGCGAGGATGTTTTTAGAGACCTCAAAGAATATAAAATCCTGCGTCATTTATTGCGAAGAATCTGGCCTCTGTCATTGATTGATCCTGATAGCCCTGAATTCACCGCCAAAAACTGTCTTACCTACCATGATATCGCTCGCTTTTGTCATGAAAAAGCCGTAAAAATACTGATAAGTCTTAATATATCATCACAACGCTTCAGGGGCATCGAATCGAGAAAACTGAAACTCGAAATCCCGCTGGGGCTCCAGGTGATAGATTTGGGAGGCGGTCTTGCCCGGGACGTGGGTGATCAGGAGATCAAATCAATAGAAAAAATACAATCCCCTCCTATGCAGGCTATTTTGAAAGGGCTGGTATCGCCGGGCGCGTGGGGCACAAATCCGGTACAGTTAGGTTTTGGTGATCTTGTTTCCAGTCTGACCAGGTATTCGATGACCGACAGGGGCTCAGATTACCGTGGGCAGAATCTCGCGGTAATATCCGATCATTACGCAAATATGAGTTTACGTCTGGGCTACCATTTCAATGTGATAGATACATATGTCTCGCAAAATGTAGATGATAATTATATCTACTTCCGTTTCGTGGGCGGAGTCACCGGCACCGAAAGGCGGCATCTGCGGGCGATCTTGATAAAGGATATTCTGGAAAAACTTAATTTCAAAGTTACCTTAAGCGGTGATCTGGTAGTGGGGCGTCTGAAGAAATGGAGCGAAAATGAAGTTTTGCAGGTGCTATATGAAATCGGGCGACTTATTGGTTTTACCCGTCAATTGGACACCCGTATGCAAAACGAACAATCGGTGGCGGAAGGGCTTCAGACTTTCTTCGAAAACCAGCCAGACCATTAATAAATCAAAATGATGTCTGGATTCCGTATTTAGATTCGACAATCGGATTCGAATTTATAACAGACAAATAGCGGGTTGGGAGCCTTTCCGGTCAAATCGCCGTTTTTTAAAAAATACAGAATAGAGTATCAAGACATTCTGGAAATTTACCAAGGTCATATAAATTATACCAATCTTGGCGTAACACGATACGAAGCTATAAGTTACGCTCGGTGGAGCGGAATAAATACAGCATCATCTTGCACAAACCGCCTTATATGGCGAAATAATGTTATGGTCAATAATTAATTGACAAATGATAAAAATAAAATATATTTATAATCGACCATAAAAAATGGGAAGCTTATTTAGAAGGTTAGCCCCTCCTATCTTAAAGGGCTTCTCATTTCTGGTGCCGGGCAGCTGCAACTGCCCGGTTTTATTTTT
>CAZFSN010000119.1:0-3236 GCA_964521815.1 uncultured Ignavibacteria bacterium
AAGTTGAAAAAGCCGCCTCGGGGGTAATCGCTACGTTATTGCGGGAAGTTGAGGAATACGCCGCCTTATGAATTCGAAATTAGCGGCCGGGGTGTTTAATTAAGATAGAATGATTTACTAAATTATTAGCTGAGAGGTAATTGAAGTGGATACATTTACTTTTAATAATAAAACTTATGAAGTTGATTATAACGGCTTTTTGGCAAATCCGGACAAGTGGGATGAGGATTTCGCCCGCGGTATGGCTATCGGCGCGAAAATCCTTCACGGCTTAACCAAGGAACACTGGGATGTTATATATACCATTCGAAATTCATATAATAAAACAAAGCAGTGTCCGCTTTTTTATGAAACCTGTATAACCAACGGTTTGAATTTTAATGAGATGAAACGGCTGTTTCCATCGGGTTATTTAAGGGGCGCTTGTAAACTGGCTGGGATAACCTATAAGGAAGGCTTTTTCGATGAAAACGAATTGGCGCCGGGCGCGATAGAATACAATGTGATTAATGACAGAAAAACTTTTATGGTCGATATCCGCGGTTTCCTAATCGATCCTCACGAATGGAATGAATTTTACGCTATTTGTCGGGCACACGAAATGAAAATACCCGGCGGAAAACTTACCGACAAGCACTGGCAAATTATAAGATACCTTCGCGAAAGTTATAAGAAAACCAGCGAAGTTCCCACTGTCTACGAAACCTGCGGGGCTAATCAAATTGACGTGAAAGAGCTGGAAAAGCTGTTCCCGGACGGCTACCATCGGGGAGCGGTCAAAATCGCCGGGCTGAGAGTTAGATAGTCGCGACTGCCATCGAGCGGCCGGTTAGATCGGAAAATCCCTTTGAAAATATTGAATATACCGAATAAAAATACGGACAATCAGCGTCTAATAGCGCTGATAAACGGCGCGGTCCAGGGAGTTGGGTTCAGACCGTTCGTATATCGGCTGGCAAATGAACTGAATCTAACTGGTTGGGTATGCAATTCTACGATGGGCGTGACGATTGAAGTTGAAGGACAGACAATCAGGCTTGAAGAATTTGTAAATCGTTTGCAGGCCGAAAAACCGCGGCTTTCGGTTATCAATTCGTTTGAATATTCTTTTCAGACGCCTGTCGGTTACACTGACTTCAAGGTCAAACATAGCAATCAAATCGGGGATAAATCGGCGCTGGTGCTGCCTGATATAGCGACCTGTCCGGATTGCCTTAAGGATATTTCTGACCCCAATAACCGCCGATATCAATACCCGTTCACTAACTGTACTAACTGCGGGCCTCGATACAGTATCATAGAATCCCTACCATATGACCGGGATAAAACCAGCATGAAAATATTCCCCATGTGCGAACAATGCCGGCAGGAATATGAAGACCCGGCTAACAGACGGTTCCACGCCCAACCCAATGCCTGTCCCGAATGCGGCCCGCATCTCGAATTGTGGGATAAGCAAGGCAAAACACTGGCATTGCATAATGACGCGCTGATAATGGCTTGCCGGGAGATTAAATACGGCCAAATCCTGGCCATGAAAGGTCTGGGCGGATTTCATTTAATTGTCGACGCGGCCAACGAACAAGCGATTAAACGGCTTCGGCCATTAAAAGCCCGACCGGAGAAACCATTGGCTCTGATGTATCCGAATCTGGAAACGGTCAAGCGGGATTGTGAACTGTCATCTCTGGAGGAAGAACTACTGACCTCGCCGGAATCGCCGATTGTTTTGTTGAAACAGAGATCAAATAAAATCTCATCCCTTGTAGCGCCGGATAATCCCTACCTGGGGGTTATGCTTCCCTATACCCCATTGCATCATCTGCTGATGACTCAGCTTGAATCTCCCATAGTCGCCACCAGCGGCAATCTGGCAGATGAGCCTATATGTATCGATGAAAATGAAGCGTTTACCCGATTGAACAACATCGCGGATTTATTTTTAGTTCACAATCGGTCTATAGTCAGGCATGTCGATGATTCAATCGTGCGGGTGATGATGAACCGGCCTACGATAATGAGACGGGCCAGAGGCTACGCGCCTTTGCCGATTAATCTTAGGCAACCCATTCGTTCAATCCTGGCAGTAGGGGCGCATCAAAAAAACAGCATTGCTATAAGCAAAGGCAAGCAGGTATTTATAAGCCAGCATATCGGCGACCTGGACAATCGATTAGCTTATGAAACCTTTACGAAAACGATAAATTCGCTGGGCGGAATATATGATTTCAGCCCCGAAATAGTCGCCTGTGATAAACATCCGGATTATACCTCGACCCAATACGCGCGCGACTCCGGTATTGGACATAAAGAAATCCAGCATCATTTCGCTCATATTTTATCATGCATGGTTGAAAACAATCTCGATGGACCGGTTCTGGGCGTAGCCTGGGATGGTACCGGCTATGGCGATAACGGCACTATTTGGGGCGGCGAATTTCTGAAAGTCGAAAACAACTCCTATTCGAGGTCGGCATATCTACGGACTTTTCGCCTGCCGGGCGGCGAAAAGGCAATCGAAGAACCCTGGCGAACCTCGACAGGTTTGCTCTATGAATTATTCGGCTATATGCTATTTGACGATTCTGAACTACAGGCATTTATTCCATCGGATACTAAAACAAAAGGTCTGATACACAAAATGCTCGAACAGAATATCAATTCACCGATAACCTCCAGTGCCGGACGTTTATTCGATGCGGTAGCATCGCTTACGGGCATCTGCCAGATGACGACTTTCGAAGGCCAGGCCGCCATGAAATTGGAGTTCGCGGCTCAAAGTGTCAAGACCGATGAGACTTACGAATTTGTTATAGATAATATGAATGATTCATATATATTAAACTGGGAGCCGATGATTTTAAGTATATTAAAAGATCTAAAAACAACCATTTCGCCAAATCTTGTCGCCGCGAAATTCCACAACACTCTGACGGGGATGATAGTCAAGGTCGCTGAACGTATTGGAGAGAAAAATATAGTCTTAAGCGGCGGCTGTTTCCAAAACAAATATCTCACCGAACGAACTATCGCTCGATTAAGGCAATCGGGATTTCGACCTTACTGGCATCATTTGGTACCGCCCAACGATGGCGGCATATGCTTCGGCCAGGCGGCTGCTTGTATTGATTATAGAATAAAGGATTAAATAAGATGTGTCTAGCAATCCCCGGCAAGGTAATCAGTGTGGATAAAAGCGACCCGGTCATGATAACCGGCAAAGCCAGTTTCGGCGG
>CAZFSN010000119.1:3336-10244 GCA_964521815.1 uncultured Ignavibacteria bacterium
ATCATGGAAGTCTGCGGCGGCCAAACTCACGCTATAATGAAATACGGTATCGATCGTTTATTGCCTGATAAAATCAGTCTGCTTCACGGCCCAGGTTGCCCTGTGTGCGTGACCGCGGTGGAATTTATCGATAAAGCCATCGATTTAGCCTCGCGAAAAAACGTTATCTTCTGCTCATTCGGCGATATGCTTAGAGTCCCCGGCAGCGTGAAGGACCTTCTAACCGCCAAGGCCGAGGGCGGCGATATACGAACAGTTTACTCGCCTATGGATGCTTTAGCTATCGCCAAGGATAATCCGGCTAAAGATGTGGTATTTTTCGCTATCGGTTTCGAAACGACCGCGCCGGCTAATGGCATGGCTGTTTTGCAGGCGAAAAGACTGGGACTGACCAATTTTTCGATATTATGCTCTCAAGTGTTGATCCCGCCGGCTATCGAATTGATTCTCTCATCGCCAGATAGCAGTGTAAACGGTTTATTGGCAGCCGGTCACGTGTGTACGGTTGTGGGATATAAGGAGTATGAGCAAATCGCCGCAAAATTTAATATTCCTATAATTATCACCGGATTCGAGCCGACCGATATTTTGCAGGGCATTTATATGACTGTTTTACAGCTCGAACAGAATAAGGCTGTCGTTGAAAACCAATACTCTCGTGTAGTCAAGCGTGAGGGCAACAACGAAACCCTAAAATTGATACAAGAGGTTTTCCGGGTAGTCGACCGCAAGTGGCGAGGTATCGCCGAAATCAAATCGAGCGGTTTGAGCCTTTCAGAAAAGTATGCCGAATTCGATGCCGAAAAGCGGTTTGGTTTACATGGTTATAGTGTCGATGAGTCGACTGAATGTATTGCCGGGCTGATACTTCAGGGCATAAAGAAACCGAACCAATGTGAAGCTTTCGCTACCCGCTGTACACCGGAAAATCCGCTGGGCGCGACCATGGTTTCAGCAGAGGGCGCCTGCGCCGCGTATTTCCGCTACCGGCAAAGATATAGCGATGATGATTCCTCAAATAAGAGCAAAGCCAATGAACTCAGATAACAATTTTCAATTTAGCTGCCCGATTCCCAGGTCGGATTATGAGAATATCCTGCTGGCTCACGGCGGCGGCGGCAAGCTGATGCATCAGCTGATTGATAAGATATTCAAGGCCGCGTTTGACAATCCCGCGCTCGAAACCGAACATGACGGCGCGGTTATCAATCTCGACACGAATAAACTGGCTTTCACAACCGATTCCTACGTAGTCAATCCGCTTTTCTTCCCCGGCGGCGATATCGGCAGTCTGGCAATTAACGGCACGGTGAATGACCTGGCTATGTGCGGCGCGCGGCCTTTGTATATAAGCGCCGGTTTCATTATCGAGGAAGGATTCCCTATCGATAAGTTATGGCAAATCGTTCAATCGATGAGAGCGGCGGCTGATATGGCCAAAGTTAAAATCGTTACCGGCGATACGAAAGTTATCGATAAGGGCAAAGGCGATGGCGTATTTATCAATACAGCCGGTATCGGCAGTATTGAGCACTATCTGTCAATCAAACCATCGAGCGTAAAACGCGGAGATATGATTATCTTAAGCGGCGATATCGGCCGTCACGGTATAGCGGTTATGTCGCAGCGAGAGGGACTGAAATTTGAAACCACTATCGAAAGCGATTGCGCGCCGCTGAATGACCCGGTTTTGAAACTTATCGAATCAAATATCGAAATCCATTGCCTCAGGGATTTAACCCGCGGCGGGCTGGCGACCTCGTTGGTAGAAATTGCCAGCACCTCCGGCTTGAGTATCGAGATCAATGAAAAATCAATTCCTGCATGCGAGGAGGTTCAGGGTGCCTGCGAGATTCTCGGCCTTGATCCGTTGTATATAGCCAATGAAGGCCGGTTCATAGCGTTCGTTCCTGAAAAAGACACTAAATCAGCTTTAAAAATTATGCGGTCCCAACCGGTAAGCGCTGATTCATGCCTTATTGGCCATGTAACAAATGGCGGTTCGAAATTAGTCACCATGAAAAATAATCTCGGTGTGGAGCGAATTATTGACATGCTGACTGGAGATCAGTTACCGCGAATATGTTGATAGATAGTATTGATTAATTAACCTCTCAGACCGGAATTAATGAAATTCGATTTATAAATTATAGAATGAACAAAATTATTGTGAGTGTTGAAAACTCTTCTAAATAAATTTGATCAAATCACACAGTCAATAATAATTGTCATTCCCGCGAAGGCGGGAATCCAGTAAGTTATCTGTAACATGTGTTTAAAATCCTGGATACCCGTTTTCACGGGTATGACATCATAACAATCTACTTAGAAAAATCAAATATAGTGTCTTTTTCATCAAGCCCTATTGTTTGTGTATAGTTGCTAACCCGCCGTGTACCAGATCGACTTCAAGCTGTAACATGGCCCGGCCCTGGGTTTGCATCATGCTTACATTTTCCGGCAGCTCGGCAGTGATATCTATAGATTTTATGGAATTGTCAGCCAGTATGTCATACAAACGTGGTTTGAAATCGATTTTCTCCCAAAAAAGCAATGAATCGCGAACCAAACCGTAAGCATCGCCCTTATTAAGAAACGCGTAACCGTTATCACCTTCAGGCAATGAGAAAATATCCCTGCCCCAGCTTTCATGTACAGCAAATTGGCCGAGAAGACCCAAAATTGTCGGCAGAAGGTCTACCTGGCCGCAAATCGTTTCAATAGTACGAGGAGAAATATCAGCTCGGCCGGGACAGTAAATCAACGAGGCGATCTTGAAATTGTTGACGATGTCGTTGGGATCATTGACAATACGGCCATGGTCGCCGACTAAAACGAAAATAGTATTATTAAAATAATCCTCTTGCCGGGCCGCTTCAAAAAATCGCCCCAGAGCCCAATCGGAATAATAGAACGTGTTTAGATAATCGCGATATTTTACATCGCTGGAAAATTTTTCAAATTTCTCTTCCGGAAGAGTAAAGGGTTCATGATTGCTCAGAGTCAGCACCACGCCTAAAAACGGTTCCCGGCTTTGGCCGGCGAATATTTCATTAGCCTTTTCGAAAACCAGATGATCCGGCACGCCCCATTTGCTCAGGCCGGCTTCACTTGGGAAATCATTGATACCGATAAAGTTCTCGAATCCTTTCATGCGGAAAAAACCGCCCATGTTATCGAAATCCAAATCGCCGCCATAGATAAAGTACGATTCATAGCCCCGCTGTTTAAGGATTTCGGCAGTCGACATGAAAGGATGTTCCGCGCCATATAATTTCATCACGGTTCGTCCCGGCAGCGATGGAAAAGAGCATAGTACCGATAGCAATCCGCGGTTGGTTCTTAAGCCGGAGGCGTAAAAATTTTTAAGCAGTAAGCTTTTATCCGCCAGACTGTCGAAAAACGGCGTGATTCCCTGCTGATTACCATACGCGCCCACGAACCGCGCCGCCCAGCTTTCCATCACAATTATGATGACATTGTCCTTCGATTCTCTGCCGGGGTATTTTGATAAACGTTTCAGGGATTGATCCGGCTGAATCAAACTATCTGAAGGTAAACAAACAAGCCCTTGCACTGTTTTCAAAGCTTCCTCATCGGAGCTGAATTGATACTTGGTCGGCTGATGGCGGCTGACATCGTCGTAGTATTCATACAAATTCCGGCTTAAAGTATAAACGCCGTTCAATGACAGCTCATTGGCAAACACATCATTGCTATGATAAGCGCTGGCCCAATCTATCGGCGCCAGCGATACGCCGCCTCGCATGCTGATTACTAATAACGCGGTTATGAGAATAAAATATAACAAGCGCGCCAGGATATTGTCGGAGCGACGCTTAATATATATTCTATTAAATCTATTGGCGACGAATATGAATATCACCGAAAGAAACGCCCAGCCCAATAAGTACCAGAACACCGGATAATCTTCGACAATCGAGTAAAATATCGGTTCGAAATGATCCAGATAGGCATACGACCAAACTCCCAGATGATCGCCGAAATAGCCGTAGTATTCTATATCGATAAGGCTTAATAGAAATACCAGGCAGAAAAGCACATACATTATCGTTTGCAATATTTTACGCGACAGCTTCGAATAATCGAAGCCGATTTTTGGCAGGAAACTGATAAGCATAATCGGTATTACGATATAGCTGATAATCGCCAGATCGAATTTCGCGCCATAGATAAACGAAACAAAGATATCGCCGATCGAGATTTCATCCGCCAGATGTAGATGTCTGATCAGAAAAATCAGTCGAAATAATGCCAGAAAAAATACTGCCCAAACACAAAAAATTATCCAGTAAATAGCAGTTTTAGGCGGCTTAATAATTTTGCTGACCGCTGACAATAGCCCCCCTGCATTGCCGGCGATTTGATTCGATCTCTTCAATGTTTTAGCCAATAACTAAGCCCGACTCACGCCGGGCTGATGTTTTACATATAACCAGTGATAACGAAATTATTCTTCAATCGCCTCGACATTAGCCCGCGGTACCACGGCTTTTTTGCCATCGGGGAATTCCACTTCCATAACCCGGGCGTGCGATTCCGATTCCAGCTGCTGTAACGGAGCCGGCAAATCGGAAACTATGCCCAGATAGCCGAAATACGGCTCGCGGATTACCCTGACATGTGAACCTACACCCAGACCGACATTTTCGGCCTTGTGAGAAATATCGTCTTCCTTGACATTGTCGGATGTGGGAATCACGACTTCCGGACGAATAACACCGGCACGGATTTGGGTAGCGCCATTGATACAAGCTATCTGTCCTTCTTTCGATTTGAGCAGGTCATAGGTTTTCTGAGCCATACTGATTTCGCCGAAACCCTCGGTTACGACAAGGGTTATGCCCTTTTTTTCATTGCCGGTAATAGCTACGCCTAAATCGTAGCCCAAAAAATCGCGCAAGTCTTTATCGTTGAATCCGCCAACTACAATCCCGACCGCGCCGACAGAAATCGCCTTCTTGAGCGCATTGGCGGTAACCAGCGAACCGCCGATAATCACACAGCCTTTGCATGAATCATCGATAAGACTTTCCTTGAGCACCTCCGAGGTAGACTTAGAGATTACCTTAATCGGGCCGTGAGTCTCGCCGCCGATACCGAAAATCCCCTGAGCGAACGCGCCCCAGGTAGACACAGCCACGCCCTCGGCTTTAAAAATCTCGGTAACCTGGCCATCCAGATAAGCCTTGACCTCGACCGGCATCGGGGCGCCGCGAAGAAGTACCTGGCCGGTAATCCGGGAAACACTTTCGATAGTCCCTGAAATCTTGGCTTTGGCCGATGAGCTGAACAAGCCGAAAAACGATTTTGACCGGGCGATGACTTCGCCCTCCTCGACATGTTCGCCTTCTTTTTTAAGCATGGCCTCCATGACGTCCTCCGGCGGCACGCCCAGAATATTGGCCACGTTCACCGGTTCGACCGGGCCGGGTATTTCGGTGCGGGCGACAACTGTTTCCGATGTTACCTTTTCGCCAAGTTTGACAACCACATCGCCTTTCAAAGGCAGGATACGTTTCTTGGTTATCTTCGTCCGATTGGTTACCCGTAGACCGGGTGTATATGCGTGAGCCATAAAATTCCTCTATTTTCTAAAAATTCCCACAAAATTCATTTTACAACTTAATATGATAATAAATAAGGTTTTCAAAGGCAAATAGTTTTGTGATAAGAATATCTGACAAAATTAACAAAACTATTACTTGACAGACCATGTTACCCATTATTATTAACGTTACGGCAATTATTCCGCGAGGATTTCCAAAGAGAAGGAGATAATCGATGAAGTGGTTTATCTGAGGTTTAACTATTGTTATATTGGCCGCGCTCATGTTTTGGGTCTGGGAGGCGTTTACGGATGATAACCGGGAAGACATTTCCAATGTCGATGAATATGCCGCTTTGAAAGAGACTGGCCGGAAAGACACTTCCGAGGTAGATGAATATGCCGCTATAAAAGAAACCAAAAAGTGGTTTCAGCGAAATGATATCTGTTTTGGGCATGGTTGGTACAATGATTTATATTGTGCGCCTCGGTATATAGAATCAAAAATAACGCTCGAAAGAAGACATATTACCTTTCCCCGAGAACAGATTATCCAGGATCATCCTTACTCATTCTACGCGTATCCGGAATCCAGTTTAGCGGAATATTTCAGCTCTCTTCCCGGTGATACGGTGCTCATTATCTCGGAAGATGGAGCGGCAAAAGCTGTCATTACATACATTGGCGATTTTTCCACAGAGTGTTTTGGGGGAGTAAGATGCCGTCTAGAACTAGTAGATTCGACCGAAATCAAACCTTCGGGCAAGTTTTTAGTGTTGATGGGGGATCTAGCCAAATACGATGGTCCAATAATACATTACGCGGAGTACCAGCCGCACGATTCAGAATTTATCGCGATAAAGGATTCTCTTCGCGGCGAGCTCGATAAAGCTTACCGTGATGATCTTCAATTAAGGTTGAAAAGAAGGCAGACCTCGGCCGATAGCGCTGAACTTCAGGCGTTGATGAATTCTGAGTGGGAAAGACTCGAACATCACTACAAGAAAGGAGAGAGAATTCATACATATGTTTACGGTGTAAAAAATTCGACATTACCCGATACATCGTATTTATTCAACCAATGCTGGTATTTCAGCACCGAATCAGCCTGGGGTTCGAATTACCGGCTAATACGCGAAAATGATACCTGGCAAGTAGAGACTATAGGTGAACCTGTAATAGGCGGGAGTGGTGGCGCCGAGATAATCTGCGCGCTTGACCTAAACGGGGATGGCGAGGTTGAATTTTTAAGCCCGGGTCCAGGCTCTATTGGTTTATGGATGTCTTTCAAGAGTAGAACCATAAGCTTAAAAAGTGGCGGCTACTGGGGGTGTTGAAG
>CAZFSN010000120.1:0-8213 GCA_964521815.1 uncultured Ignavibacteria bacterium
TCTTTAGGGATATTACTTTGTCAGATATAGTGTAGCAAGGCCCCCAATCCCAGCTCATAGAGATCGTCTTTTTGAATACCGAGAGATTTTCCTACCGCGATACTATAAGTGGCAACGTTGGCGCTATGGCTGATTATGCTATAATCTAAAGGCATTAACTGGATTATTTTCTGGAAGCCGCCGGTGTCTTTCTGATGGAGGTCGACCATACCTTCGACTATTTTTGCGGCTCGCTTGACGGTTGTTGGGGAAGTCGGGTCTTTCAATAATTCGCGGGCGATCGATAGGCTGCTATCATACACCAACAGCCGCTTTTTTTCGATATTGACATTCGAATCGGCCAGAATATTACCGAGGTTATTTTCGATATATTGGGCGTATTTTTCAGAGTCGTTTGAAGCTATATATAACTCCTTGACTCCATTAATTAACAGATTTTTTCTGACTTTGTCATTAAACGGAACATTACGGCTTCGATATAAAATGAATCTATTGGAGCTATGGAGATAGAGATCGACACCCAATATCGTATCGATACGCAAGTACTCCAAATCAATTGCCATATAGTCCTGAATTCTCACTTTATATAAATCGGCATTTGAACGAATAATTAAACACGCGCCACAATATTTAGACCATGGCCGATTGTCCGGGATGGTACAATCACCGCCGCGAATTTCATTTATTTATAAGGCGTTACAGGCCTTTCATTAACCTGACATTTGTTAATTATTTTCCTTTAATAGGGGCGTTAATACTGTCAGCGAATAAGTGAGTGTTGAAAAAGCCGCATGACTGTCATTGTGAATCACGCGATAGCGGAACGAAGCCGTCAAGGCATGTCCGAACAATCTTTCTGTTTGCTGCCAAACAAGTTACAGATTGCTTCGTCGTCCTTCGGACTCCTCGCAATGACAATCTCAAGATTTTCAACAAGCCCTTAGATGGGGCCGACTGTGTCAAAATATTTGATTAATGCAGGCTGTCCATCAGCCTAAAATAGGGTTTGATGTCAAGGTGGAAATTGTTATATTATTATAAAAAGGATCGCTTTTTCAGGAGGATAAATATGAAGCATCTGATTCTATTCTGTTTATTAATGTTCTGCGTTTCGTCGTTCGCGGGCGCAATTGATGATGGTCTGTACGCTTATCTCGATAATATGACCGATGGCGAGATGGCGGGATGCATGATCGTGATGACTGAACAATTCAACATTTCTACGTTCAAGCAGACTATGACAATGGCTAATTCTACCAGGCAGGAAAGGCATCGTTTCGTTATAAGCAATCTTCAGGAAATCGCCGCCTCGACGCAGGCCGATTTGTTGGCTTATTTGGCTGAGGTGCAGAGGCGGGGAGAGATCGACAATTATAAAAGCTATTGGATCGTTAATGCCGTATATGCCGGGCTGTCGAAAAATATTATTACAGAAATTGCCGGTCGGAGCGATGTCGAAATCATTTATTTATGGGAAGAGCCGGAATTAATCAAACCGGTCGAATATGATGCCGAACCGCCGGCTATTTCAAGTGTCGAGGATGGGCTTATGGCTATCGGCGCGCCGGAAATGTGGGCATTAGGTTATACCGGCGCCGGTCGCTTAGTGGCGAATATCGATACCGGCGTTGATGGCAATCATCCGGCGCTGAATGCCCGCTGGCGCGGCAATAATGGCGCGCCTGCGGATGAATGCTGGCTCGATACGGCTAATCCTTCAAGCGATTTCCCTTATGATTCCGATGGCCATGGCACGCACACTATGGGCACGATGACCGGTCTGGGTGAAGCTTCAGGCGATACTATCGGGGTCGCTTTTGACGCGCAATGGATTGCCTCACGCGCGATTGTCGACGGCGGCAGCGCCGGCGCGGCTTTTCAATGGTTGGCCGACCCGGACGGCGACCCTAATACTATTGATGATGTTCCTGACGTGATATCCAATTCGTGGGGTTATCATGATTTTACTTGCCCGTCATATGTCTGGAGTTTAATCGATAATTGCGAAGCGGCTGGAATAGTAGTCGTGTTTGCCGCCGGCAATCGCTATTCCGGCGATCCCTACGCGGAATCGGTCTGGGCGCCGGCCAGCCGCAATACGACTCAATATAACACGTTCTCGGTAGGGGCTGTCAATGGACATAACGCTTCGTATCCAATCGCTGATTTTTCCGCCCGCGGCCCCTCGCAATGCGACCATCAAACTATAAAGCCCGAAGTGGTCGCGCCCGGTGTAAGCGTGAGATCATGCGTTCCCGGCGGAGGCTATCAATCTAACGGTTGGAGCGGTACATCGATGGCCACACCTCACGTGGCCGGAGCGGTAGCCCTGCTTCGCCAGTACAATCCCAATGCTTCGGTTGATACCATCAAGTGGGCGCTGATGATGTCCGCTACAGACCTGGGGTCTTCCGGCGAGGATAACACGTTCGGGTACGGGATTATAAACGTTAGAAACGCGCTTGACCTGATTCCGGCCCCGGAAACGCCTAATCTATATATGTCGGGGTTCGAGATTTTCGAGCCAAACAATAATTATCCTGACCCAGGTGAGGCAATCGAACTGGTAATAACCTTAGCCAATACCGGTACACCCGCGTCGAATGTATGGGCGACAATCACGACCGAAAACCCATATGCTGTCATAACTCAGGATTCGGCCTTTTTCGGCGATATCGGGCAGGGGGAAGAGGCCAATAACGATGGTCAAAGGTATGGAATAGCGTTTTCCGAAGAGACGCTACCGGGAACTGAGATACATTTTGAATTGCAAATAAATAGCGATGGTTACTCTAACACAGGCGATTTATTCATACGGGTTGGCCACCCAGGTAATCCGGACATCGCGAATTTTAATATTGGGGCTTGCGATTTTACTATCTCAAATTTCGGCGAATACGGCCTATTTCCTACGGATTTAAATCCTGACTGGTTCGGGCTGGGCTATAAAACTCCCAGGTACACTATTAATTATCTGTTCGAAGGAGCCCTTTTAATCGGCGATAGCCCGACTCGCGTTTCCAATGCGGCTCGGGATGAAGCCGAGATAATCAGTTCTGATTTCTTGCCTCTAACAGGGATTGAGCCAATATCGCCGGGGACTTTCGGTGATTTGGAATATTACTGCAGATACGACGATCAAGGCGCTGAAGAACCGTTAGGTATAACGATCAGCCAAACAAGCTATGGCTGGATTGATTCCCCGGATAATACTTATATTATTACTAAATATGATATTACCAACGAAGGCGATGCCGATTTGGACGGCGTCAGGGTTGCTCATTTCGAGGATTGGGATATGCCGATGGGCGATCCCCTGGACAGGGTAAATTTCGACCGCGACCGGAATCTTGGGTATCAGTATAATTCCTCAAATTACAGGGGGGCGATGGTTTTAAACCATGAGGGAGTCATCTCATTTAAAGCGTTGCATAATGATGGCGAGGTTTATCCGCCGGCTTTCACCATGGAAGATAAATGGTCGTATATGAACACCGGTTTCAGCGATACCGCCATTACCGTGGCAGAGGACGCCTCGATGATGATCACTACCGGGCCGTTTAATATTCCTTTTGGCTCGACTGTTACGGCCGCTTTTGCTATTCTTGGCGCCAATAATTTAGCTACGCTACAAGCCGTAGCCGACGCGGCTATCTACAAATATGAAACCATGACTGATATAGAAGATCATGCGGACAAAAACTTGCCCCTCCAATTTGGTATTACGAGCAATTACCCTAATCCATTCAATCCGTCCACGTCGGTCAAATTCGCGATTGATAATCCGGGTCAGGTGAAACTGGAAATATTTGATATTCTGGGACGGCAGGTTAGAACTCTGGCTGACGAATTCAAACTTCCGGGTGTTTATGAAATTATTTGGGACAGTAAAGATTTTGCCGGTCAGGATGTTGCCAGCGGAATATATTTCGTCAGGCTTTCATCGGATGATCAAACATCTGTTAAGAAAATGACGTTGTTGAGATAATCAATAATCAATTAAATGCCAGAAGCCGGTGAATTTTCGCCGGCTTTTTTATCGGTATCGTCAATCTACAAAAGCCTTGACCGGGCTGATTTATAAAGTTATTTTCCGGTATCGGGTGGCGCTATAGCAAGGAGGGTAGCGTCGCTTTTTTGTATCCAATAAAGGAGCAGGGATGAATAAAAAAGATAGACTTAAAAAACTGGTGCTGGAGAAAGCGGTCAAACGCGGCGAGTTTACTTTAGCCTCGGGCCAGAAATCCAATTACTATATCAACGGCAAGCTGATAGCCTTAACCTCGGATGGTTTAGCTTTGATGGCGGAGTTTTTCCTTGATGAGATAGAAAAGGAAAAGGCGGACGCGGTTGGCGGGATGGTGATTGGGGCCGACCCGATAGTCGGCGCGATTTTGACACTGGCTGATCAGAGGGGGATAAAGCTGGATGGCTTTTTAGTCCGCAAGGAACCGAAAGGGCATGGCACCAGAAGTCAGGTTGAGGGGCCGGTAAAAGACGGCGCGCGGGTGATTGTAATCGAGGATGTCTCGACCACAGGCGGCTCATCGAAAAAGGCTATCGATGCCTTAAAAGAACTCAATTGCGAAATAGTCAAGGTAATTACGCTAGTTGACCGTCAACAGGGAGCCGCCGAGAATTTCGCCAAATGGGGCTATCGGTTCAGTTCGATTTTCACCAAAGAGGAACTGGGACTGTAAGTAGGTCAAACATTTCTCCGCAGCTTTACGCCTGTTGGACCGGACAAACGCGCCGTCAGGAATCCTTTCCTGACGGTTTTTGCTTCGTCCCCTTATCAATTTTAAACAAGCAAGAATGTCCACAGGACCTTGACGGCCTGCCCTACTTCATTAACAGCATCTTCCTCGTCTCGCTATATTCTCCCGCCTGCAGCTTATAAAAATACATGCCCGACGCAAAATCATCCGCGCGCCAGATTGCCTGATGATACCCTGCCGGTTGTTGTCTATCGACAAGCGTACTTACCTTACGGCCGAGGATATCGTAGATTTCGATTGTGACTTGCGATTGCTGGGGAAGCTCGTATTTGATTGTGGTAGAGGCGTTGAAAGGGTTGGGATAGTTTTGATGCAAAGCGAAAATTTTTGGAATAGATGACATTTCATCGTCTTCAATTCCAGTCTGAACAACTGCCAAAGTACAGGGAATATTGATTGACGGATTATCCGAGTCATTAGATTCGAGATAAATATTGCCGGGATAAATTCCTTCCAGGGTATTCTTGGCATTAAATGTTACGGCTGCACCAACTTGTTCACCCGGAGCGATGTACCCGCTGTAAGGCTCAACCGCTAACCAGTCGGTAGAAATGATTATGGACAGACTTTCCATAATATTGTAGGGAGCATCGTAATGTATCTCTAATCCGTCAGAGCCATCTGCGTTTTCAATTCCAACCGTAGCAGTATAATAATCAGGAAAACCGGTTTCAGCCAAATCGCCATTTAAATAGTTCATTTTTATGTTACCATTAGTGTCGAGAATGACTTGAAATGTTATAGAGCCATCGTAAAAGTATTTTGGCACATCAACATAACTCAATACAAAATAGTCACCGGCGGGCGAAGAGAAATATAATATATCGCCGCCGGTATTAGGACTAAGATGGTCCCACCATGGAGATATAAAATTGTTGGGCGAATCAGCATCAGGAATGCTGTCGTTGTCAAATTCGGCAGTACCTGAACCAAAGGTTATCAGTCCGTTCGAACATATGTATAACTGTGAATAACTGTTTCCATAGAAGGGGAATTCAAATCCAATATCAATTGGGCCCACAAAAGAATCATCGGCAAGACTGACAGGGGTACCGCTGCCTGAAATATCTATCCAGTCGAATAATGGCCCATGCGGTTGTTCCGAATCGATCCATGTATAACCGAAATTATCGAAGCCGCCATGACCAAATGTCGTCGACTGATTTGATGGAATTCGCGTCAAGCTAATATCTATTTCCGGAGTCAATGAATAAAAAAGCATTCGAGTACCATTGTTTGAGATAATCAGCGTCAGAGTTGTATCCTCGCCATGGTCAAGCATAACATTGAGATTAATAGAATTAATATCTAATTCCGGATCATTGTCCTGCTGGCTATTGATCCAGTCTCTGGCCGCTTCGACTACCGGATCATGACCTTGCGCCACATCATCTTGAGTAAGCCAGACTTCTTCATCAACGGGGAATTCCGTGCGCATTAAATATTCACCGGGATGATCGGGACTATAGGTATTATCATTCGAATATGTGCAAGTCCACCAATAGTTGCCAAGGTCAAGCATTTTGGATGAATTAAATGCGGCCGTAACAGGTTTTCCAAATGTTCTGGCCATTGGATGCTTGCTTATCGTAAGGGCAATATAATCTCCAACGCTAAAAGACCCCGGACCTGTCAGTTCCGCGATAGGTTTATCATAATATGCTAATGGCGAACCATAAATATCATTGAAATAATGAAAATCAAGAGGGCACAATAAGAGGTGATCGTCCGGAGAACAGCGCTTTACCCAATTTATTAATGGTATTTCGGTATTAAATAATTCTTTAAAACCCCTGTTGGATAGATGCATGTATCCCCAGTAATCAAGTCTGAAATCAATAATCAGACCTGTTGTCACATAGTCATTCATCAATGCGTTAACAGCTTCATTAAACTCTTCCTCGACGTTCTCAGACCAGCTCCAGACATAAATATAGCCAATTTGTGTACCGTCAATGATGCCATAACTGCAGCGTTCACCGGCATTCAAGTTTGGCATGGGAACCCCAGGAATTTCCATCTGTTCAGTACAAAAAATACCCATGTTTTGATGATTCAGCGGAGAAACAGATAATCTAATCGTATCGCCGGTGCTATATTTAACGACATCCAATGAATCAAAGAGGTGCCAGTTCATTCCAGCACTGGTCAACCAAGAATGAGTAAAAGCGCTTTCGGAGCTACCCCATCGATTACCCCAACCCAATCCAAAGTAGATCGGAAGTTGGGCTTCCAGCATATCTTTATACAAGATTTTCCAGGGAATGCCATCATAACCGAGTATTATGTCACCGGGGACTAGACCGAGAGGATGATGTTCGATGGTTTTATAAACAAGCAGCGAGCTGTCGGGAAGTGGTGTTAAGCCTGCGCCAAAATGATCATTCGGTCCATAAGGCCCCGGTACCAAAAGCGGTGTCCCCCAATTTAAGGGGGTATTTTCATTAACCGTTCTATCACGAGCCCTTGTATGACTGTCCTTTAGAGCCATTGATAAGTAGTTCATTATAGCTGCAAAGCGACCCCGACTGACACCACATGTGTCATCACCATTATTGATTTCATCCACATAGACAGTTCTTAGCGAGTCCCACCAGCCAGGATAATAATCCGGGTGATTGACAAAACAGGCAAACTCTTCATCGATAGTCTCCCAGAAAGTATTAAGAATCTGGAGCTTTTGTGATTTGGGTAAACCCATACCCCAGGTTGAATCTATTGCCTCGTCCCAGTCTGTACGAGTATAATGCCCAGGTTTCTTGGTTATATTTTCCGGTTTAAATGTTTTCTGGCTGAATTGATTTTTAAGAAATATTGATTCATCTGGATATAAAATCGGCGTGGTTTTCTGGCCAACTGAAATTGACCATAAGCATAATACTAAGTGGCCGATTAATATTCTCGACAGCGTTGACTTGATAGTCATTTTTGCTCCTTTATTTTAATAGTATCATCTTCTTCGCCTCGTTATAATCCCTGGCTTGTAGCTTATAAAAATACATCCCTGATGAAAAAGAATCTGCATCCCAGATTGCTTGATGGTAGCCCGCCGGTTGTTGCTTATCGACAAGCGTAGTCACTTTGCGGCCGAGGATATCATAGATTTCAATTGTGACTTGAGCTTGTTGCGGTAGTTCGTATTTAATCATAGTTGAGGCGTTGAAAGGGTTGGGGTAGTTCTGCCCTAAAAAATAGCATAATGGCAAGCTGCCGCGTTCATTCATAATATCCGTAGCTTCGCAGCCGATATCGAATGCTCCTATATTTGCGCCGCCCTGTCCAGTTTCGATACAAGGTGAGTTTTCCGCCAACCAAAAATTCATGCTGTCAGGATCACAAAATAAGGGGTCAGCATCAATATTGCCTTCGCCGTCCCAACCGCCCTGGATATCACAATAGACTATCGGAGCAGAGCAGTCGTAAAGCAATATTTCG
>CAZFSN010000120.1:8223-9985 GCA_964521815.1 uncultured Ignavibacteria bacterium
CGCTATCAGCCCAAAAAATATTGTTAATAATCATAGGGTGGGCGTTGTAACAAGATAAGCCGCCGCCATCTCCGAGGGCTGAATTCTCTGCAATCGTATTATTTTTTATTATAGGGTTTGCATAGGTGTAGCAACAGATACCGCCTCCTGCCATCGATGAGTTAGAATAAATCGTGTTATATAAGATTTCAGGATCGGAATGTGAGCAATATATACCGCCACCCCACATGGACGAATTCTCCATAATATAATTATGGTTGATTGAGGGATTAGAGCTATTTGCACAATAAATTCCCCCGCCATGACTGATGTTAGTTGAAATATTATTTTTTATAATATTGTAACCGATATTCGGATTCGATCCATCACAAAAAATACCGGCGCCATCAACAGCACATCCATTTTGTATAGTGAATCCCGTTAAAACCGAAGAAGGTCCCTCATCGTTTTCGAATTTCACTACCGAATCCGTCGAGTCGCCATCGATAATGGTCGAAGAGATGTAAGAAGTATCGCCGGTTGTCAAATAAAGTGAGCCTAAAATTATGGATTTTCCATAGAAACTGATATTTTCAACGTACGATCCAGGGCGTACCAAAACTGTATCACCATAAACGCTCGCATTTATGGCGGTCTGAATAGTTGAATAATCTTCAGGAACATTTATCGTTGTTACACTCAATTCGCTGCCGCCATAGGCTCCCATATCGCTAATGTTAGTACCAAGTCCCCAATCGCATCCCAATTGGCTGTCGATTATGCGCGGCATACCGGCATCGATGCACGGCGAGTCATTTTCATCTCCGCAATCGGGATCGCTGGATGACTGCAAGTGATAATCGCCATTTTCCGGATCTCTGAACAATGGATCGATACTAATATTACCGACACCGGGCCAGATTAAATCTTCTATATCACAATATTGGATTAATGTGGAATCCCCGCCTGTAAATATATCATCACCCTCGTTGCCCCAGAATATGGAATTAATTATGGCCGTATTATAGCTATTAGCACCTCCGCCATAGGCGCCGGAATTATCACATATGACATTATTTACTATGAAGTTATCTGATCCTCCAATACTGATTCCGCCGCCGGACTGCCAGGCCGTATTTCTGCATATAATATTGTTTTTTATGATAGTATTATCGGAAGCAACACATATTCCGCCTCCCGATCCGCCGTCCATATAGCCTGCGGCTATATTATCATATATATAATTGCAGCTTATTTCCTGACTTGAGCTGGAGCAATATATACCGCCGCCCCCCCCTATGGCCGATGACCTGTTTCCGGTAATAATATTGTTCGTTATCACCAGCTTTGAATACAAGCACCTTATGCCCCCTCCACCATCATTAAAAGCACGCCCGTTAGTGATAGTGAGTCCGGAAATTTTGGAATCACCATCACAGGCAATCGATGATATTACCGATAAGGAATCGCCGCCATCGATAATAGTGTTTTGAATATCCAGGGTATCTTGCGTATAGATAAAATCAGAAGCCAGGACCAAGTTTTTTAAAAATATCGTGATATTCTCTTCATAATAACCGTTATGAACTATTATTGTATCACCATGTGTTGAACTGTTTACCCCGTGTTGAATTGTCCTAAAAGGATTGGCCGAAGAACCATCGCCGGTAGAATCATCCCCGCTTGGGGATATATGCCGGACATTACCAAGGAAACAATCTGGATGCTCGGGGAAATACAGGCCGATATCAGAGCGTGAACCGTCCGGGTCGGTTAAATCTGG
>CAZFSN010000121.1:0-9975 GCA_964521815.1 uncultured Ignavibacteria bacterium
ACGCTCCTGTCGAGATATAAGCATAGCGCGAACTGCCGACAAACGGTTCATACTGGCTGTAACTTCTTAGGGGGTCATCAACAAAATTGAATTCTGAGCCGTTTGAGTTAATTGTGCAGACCATGAAGTAGTCGTTTCCTTGATTATCATCATAGGAGTGATTGAACATTATATACTGACTATCCCAGGACCAGGATATCGCCTGGATTTCGCTTTGATAATAGCCGGTATTCAATGACAGCAAGCAGATTGGATTCGAACCATCGGCGTTAGCCACGTACAGATCAACATACCTCTGATCATACGATTTTGCCGCAAAAGCAATTTTAGTACCATCTAATGACCAGACCGGGTATACGAGGTTGTAATAGCCGCCCTCGGCGATAATCTGGCGGCGGCCTGAACCGTCAGCAAACTGAACATAAATACCATCGCTTAAGCAAAATACTATCTCCTCACCGAAGTCGGATGTTACCAGATTGGGTTGATCATCCTTGAATTCGCGAGTCCTCGATTGAGCGTATTCGCTGTTTACATCATGGTACTTAAGCACGAGAGTGTCACTTTCAGCCTGTTTGATCAGACTGCCTGCCAGGCCGATGTTCATGCTGATACTCAGCATGATTACCGAAATTCTGATAGCCATCTTCATTGTAATTCTCCTTCTTTGATTTGGCTTTGTTTTTTGTTTTTTTTTCAATTTGTCGTTTTCGCTTTCAACAATTCCGTTTTGGGAATTTCCAAATCCTTACAAATAAAACGAAAAAATCCAAAAACCTGAATTAAAGCCGTTGTTTGCTAATAATTAGGCATAAAAAAACGGCGGTAAAAACCGCCGTTTGGAAAATTTAGATATTAAGCTATTTATAACATCATACTCATAGTCACGGCCGGAGTGTAGAACAGTCCAATACCCTGAATACCTTCGACATCCAATGATGCCCAGCCGACTATAAGCGAAGGCGAGATAAAGAGTTTCGGGCTAATCATCGCCTTGAATCCAAACTGGGCCGAGAATGCCAACGCGGTGGTAGTACCGTCACCGGCGTATACACCGTAACGGTCGATTTCAGCCCATTTCCAATGAACCGATACGAAGTCAATTGAACTGCCAACGAAAAGTCCGTTATCTTCGTTTTTAGCGTTAATGTAATATTTACCGCCGAAACCAATGCCAACGCCGGTGCCTTCCTCGGCGTAGTCGTATGAGTACTCACTTTCTTCGCTTGTGTAATGGATGTGGTTGAGCTTGAATACAACCGATGATGTTCCATTAATCTGCCTTTCGTACTCGAAATAACTTAAGCCTTCGAGCGCGAGGCCGGTCGGATTAAAGCCGATTGTCTGGTTGGCGACCTGGGCTTGCCCGGGGACGATCAATGCAGCGGCGATAATTGCGGCCAAACTGATTGTCATTAACGTTCTCATTTTCTTTCTCCTTTTTTGTATTTTATTGATTACGTTTTCGGTTATTTAGTTTTGCGGGATTTATAATCTTACAAAAAATCTCGACTTATTTATATCGCAGATATAAAAAAAGCGGGATAGTGTTACTATCCCGCCTGATTTTCGGTTTATTGCTTTCCTCTATTCGCAAACCTTGCCGGATGACGGGTAATAGGTGAGATTGGTGTAGCCTAATGGCCAAACCTCATCGGCCGGGTAGTCGAAATGATATGTGAAACTACCGTTGTTCATAACCACGGTCGCGACGCCGTTATTGACATTGTTTTCATCGATGTACCAGTGTGAATAGCTTGATTTTGAACGACGATAGTTGCTGCCGTATTCCTCTTCCCATTTGCAGGCAGTCCTGTCGGCATTGAAATAGACATACATAGTGCTGCCGTCATAAGCATGATAACGCGACCAGAGTCCTAATAGCTGTTCTTCATAGAAATTTAGCTGGTCGTCATTATTATTGTTATCCTCATAATTATCTTCTTCACCGCTCTCATTGTCATTATTGTAATCGTTGTCATAGTTGTTTTCATTGTTTACGACATCGTCGGTGGGATTGACAGCTTTATCGCCGCAGCCGGTTAAAGCTAACATCGCGATTACTGACAAAGTTAATAAGATACACAGCGTTTTCATTGTACTTCTCCTGTTTTGATTAGTTTTGTTGTTTGTTTCTTTAGTCAATTTGCCGATTAAATGTCTCATTGCATCCTCCCGTTTATCGTTTTTCGCTTTCAAAATGCACGTTTTCTCCGGTTAACGTTTCTTACAAATAATTTAAATTTATTTGAACAGACATTTTCAAAGACCTTTAAGCCAAAGTTAGGTGTTGACTTAACCTTGATATGGCGCTATAATAATTTATTGATTTAAAGGATTTTGTTATGGATGAATTGGTAAAAAAAGCGAAAGCCGGAGATAAATCAGCGGAAGCTGAAATTTATAATTATTTATTTGTAAGATTCAAGTACCTTGCGAAACGGAGAATGGGAACTGATGATTATGAAGATTTAGCACAGGAGGCATGTATGACGGTACTTGAAAAATACAAAACGCAGGAGTTCGAGGTAAGTTTTACCGCCTGGGCTTATGGCGTACTTAAAATGAAGATAGGAAACTGGCTTCAAACCAGAAAAAGGCCATCCGGGCAGTTGTCACCTCTTGATGAGGCTCATTCGGTCGCTGATAATTCTGAGATAAATCCAGATTTGAAACGATCTTTAATAGAATGTATCAAGAAAATCGCCGGTTCCTTTTCCAGATACGCCAGGGTTATGGTTCTCAATTACCAGGGGTATGACACCGATGAAATCTGCCGTCGGCTGCAAATCAGCTCCAATAACTATTATGTTATAATGAATCGCGGGCGGGCATTGCTGAAAGACTGCCTTAACAGAAAAGGGGTAATCTGATGAGCAAGTGCATTAATCCCGAGATTGGCAAACTTATTCACAGCTACGAGATGAATAAATTATCTGATAAAGAAACTGAACTAATCGAAATGCATCTGATGGAATGTGAAGCATGTTTTGCCGATGTAAAGCAGATGGAACAGGTCAGTAATCTGTTGTTAAATGATGTGGATATGAGGCTTGCTTTCAGAGAAACTCAGATTGTAACCGAACCGACGCAATCGGTATGGGCCAAGCTAAAGCATATCTTATTACCTGATACGAACTGGTATGCTAAACCAGCTTTGATATACTTGGCCGTGTTACTGCTTATTTATCCAGCATACAAAGGACTGTCTTCCGGTAAGGAGGCAAGTGTCAGATCGGTGGCGACATTAAGCCTGTTTCCAGATAGATCGGTTGAGGCGGTTCGGTCAGCTGTTGCGAATGATATCATTTTACGTATTGTCTATCCTGATGCTGAAGTTGGCATCTCTTATTCAATTCGAATACAGAGAGCTAATGGTGAGTCTGTTTTCAGCGATGATGAATTTAACGATTTCGACAAGTACGGATCAGCAACCCTATTTTTTCCAGCAGGCTCATTGAAACCCGGAGAATACACTGTTGAAATAAGCGGCTCAAAGAAGACCGGCGAAATGGCGGTTGAATATAAATTTTTAATTAGCAAGTAAACGGCCCAATCTATGTCCAGTAATAGGTTGTTATCGTCTGATTCATCAAAATTCTTATTTCTATCATTGGCTTTTTTCATTCTCAATTGTTTTGCTAATTTAACATTTGCTCAAAGTTCAGATGAGACTCCCCGAAATTATATTTACGGGCTAATTGAAAAAGCTGAATCGCTGGTTGGTGAACAGGATATCGATTCTGCCATAGCTGTTCTTAGCGAAGCTCTTGAATTGGCTAAAACCAATCTTGGGCAGATGGATACAACTACGATTCAGGTCTATCACAAACTTGGATTATATCAGTATTTCAACACGACTTACGAAAGCGCCGAATCGACATGGCAAAAAACGTTGCAGCTGCGGATTGCCGTATTGGGTGAAAAACATCCTGATGTCGCCTTAACCCTGAGTAATCTGGGGATTATTTATTATGAGCTTGATGATTACGAGAAATCGGAGGAGTACTATCAAGCGGCCTTAAGCTTGAGACGGGAACTATTCGGCTCAGCTCACGAAGATGTCGCCGCCAGTTTGAACAATCTGGGGAATCTTTATTGCGCCAAAGGCGATTACAGTCTTGCCGAACCTCTATTCGCAGAATGCCTTAAGATCAGACGTTCGATATTAGAGCCGGATGATCCGAATATCGCGATTACTTTAAATAACCTGGCGATTCTTTATGCCGATATGGGGCGCTATACCGAAGCCAAGGAATTATATGAAGAAACGCTTAAGGCATTTGAAACTTCGCTCGGATCCGAACATCCTTATACGGCGACCTGTAGAAATAACTTAGCGGTATTTTACCAGGATTTGGGCGAATATAACAAATCTGAAAGACTTCATAAACAAGCCCTGCAAACCAGGATAGACCAGTTAGGTTCAGATCATCCCGAAGTTGCTCACAGTATGAACAATCTGGCGGCGGTATACTGGAGCCAGGGCAAATCTGATGAGGCCGAATCACTTTACACCGAAGCGATATCAATCTGGAGAAAGGTTTATGGCGCTCATAGTCCGGATATGGCCCGGTCTATGACCAACCTGGCGGATCTATATCGAGATCGGGGTGAATACCTCAAAGCGGATACACTGCTAAATACTGCTCTCCAAATAAGACTTACGCAGCTTGGTGATGATCACCCGGATGTCGCTTTAAGTTATCTCAAACTGGCTGCGCTTCGCCTAAAACAGGGCTTATTCCAGGCTTCCGCGGACTATGCTGATAAAGCGCTAAATATTGTAACTGAAACATTCGGTAAAAACCACCCCGAAAGGGCAAGGTGCCTTTATAATCTTGCTCAAGCACAAACCGCGATTGGCAACTTTAAAACTGCTATCAATAGTCTTAACGAAGCCTTGAGAACATATATCGAATTATTTGGCTACGAGCATCCTATGGTCGCTTCAGTATACTATCAGCTCGCTTTAGCTTATGCACATCGCAGCGAACCTGATTCAGCCTTGGCGTACTATAAAAAATTCAGACGAACGAGAGAGAAATTTATAGAATATGCTTTTTCTTCAGTATCAGAAGATCAAAAAATGAAATACATTCATGATTATCCGATAATTGATCATTCGCTACTATCGTATGCTTTAGCTGATTCGTCGGGAAAATCGCGATCCGAAGCGCTCGAAATGATTCTGAAAGGGAAAGCGTTGATAGTTGAGGTTGTGTCGGCCGAGAGAAGATTCGCCTATCAAAGCTACGACAGCACTGTAATTGGTAATATCCGAACTTATAATAATCTTAACAGTGAGATCGCCAATTTGACGATCGCCGGCGTAGAAAACCTGGAACCTGATATGTACCAATCGCGCATACGATCTCTTTATCGAAATAAAGATTCTTTAGAGGCGTTGATCAGTGAAAATTGCCAGGAGTTTAGGGAAGATCTGGCGTACAAGAGATTTACAATTGAGGATATTGCTTCACAAATCGCATCGGATCAACTGCTGATTGAGTTTGTCAGGTATAGTCCTTACAATTTTGCTAATCCCGGAATTAACATCACTCAACCTCAGGCAGAACGATACTTGGCATTCACTTTTACTTCTGGATCGAATATTTCTATGTACGATCTCGGACCTGTAAATATAATCGATAGTCTCGTAACTGAAGTCAGGAGAGAGATATCTTCCTCTGCTGCGAAATTGTATTCTGAATATAGAATCGAGCTTGAAAATAGATTAAAAAAGCCCTTGAATGAACTCTATAAAACCCTGATTAAACCTTTAATCGGAGGATTTTCAGGCATAAAGAGTTTTTTAATATCGCCGAATGGGCAGTTAAATTTACTACCGTTTGAAATTTTGACAAATGCTAACGGCGAATATCTTTTAGAAAATTATCAAATCAGCTATATCTCATCCGGTCGTGAGCTTTTACAATTCAGTCCTGAACATTCCAGATTGAAAATGGTCATGATTTTAGCCTCGCCAGATTATGATTGTTATCAAAGTGATGAAACTGATGCAGGAAACCTCGTACACGATGTTTACGAACAATTAAACTTAGCCGTTAGCCCAGTCCGGGGTGGCGACAATTGTTTGAGTTCAAAATTTAGCAGGTTATCTTATACAGAAAAAGAGAAAAATACTATTATTCGCGTACTTGAAAACGACCCAGCGATTCACATCGAATCTTTCACAGGTGCCCAGGCTACCGAGGGGCTATTAAAAAATATGAAAGTAGCGCCTGATGTTCTTCATCTGTCCACTCATGGCTTCTTTTGCGAAAACCGTGATAATTTCTACGATAATCCCCTGTCGCGAGGCGGCCTCGCATTTGCGGGAGCTAACTGCTTATTTGCAGATCATAAACTTGCAAACGCTGAAGATGGTATCCTGACAGCGCTTGAAGTTACTGGTATCGATCTTAATGGCACTGATCTTGTCGTATTATCAGCCTGTGAAACCGGTGTCGGCGATATCAAAAATAGCGAAGGTGTTTATGGTTTGAGACGAGCCTTTCAGCTTGCCGGCGCCGGCACTATAATTATGAGTTTATGGAGCGTACCGGATAAGGAAACATTCGAGATAATGGAAACTTTTTACAGACACATACTCGATGGCAGTACTAAATCTGAAGCGCTCAGGCAGGCCTCACTTGAAGTGATGCGGAAGCATCGTAATCGTTATAACTCAAGTCATCCGTATTTTTGGGGCGGATTTATTCTATCCGGAAATCCTTATTAAACTGAAGCAAACCTCCCGACTGCCTTTTCATAATATCGTATTGTTGATACTGGTATAACTGTATTTCTTGTAAATTCCGGTAACTCGTCGCAGAACAATTAGCGACGCAGGGACCCGAATCCCGGACACGAGCATAATAGGTTTTGCAACCTGTTAATTAACAGCAAAAATGCTTTAACTCTCAGAAATTTATCGAGCTAAGTATTCCATCTGGTTTTATATTCTTTTTATTTAGTATATACTTAGCATATACTGAAGAGCCGCCGGATCCGTCCGCAGCTGACTCAATTGCCGCTCCGCCACCTGAATCGGAGCCGATTGTAGATGCCAAGATTAAAGTCCCGCTGGTTGATTTCAAAGATGTCAAAATCAGGGATATTCTTATTGCTTTAGCCAAGTCTCATGGCTTGAACTTTTGGGTAGATCCTGAGATTACGGCGATTACCCGCTTATATTCGAAAAACTTGTAAATCATGATCGCCCACGAGATCACCGAAAGAACACAAGCACCAACAGAATGATTTTAGCGAACGCCGATGATTCCATTATCAGATCGGTTAGTTTTTTTCCGGCGATGGCATCGGGCATAAGAAGCAAAAGTGTCAGTTTATTCAAGTAAATCTCCTTGTTTATTTTTCATACATCACACCAATTTGGAGCACGAGGACGTACTCCAGACATTGAAAATATTCTAAATCAGTAATCAGCCCCTTTCAAGGCTATACTTATACAGGTAATAATGCGCTTCTAAAGGGCAATCCGTTCCGGAATAAATACGGATAGAGATTATTTTCTTAAAGCTGAGATTAAATTCCATCGTAAATCGATAAAACAACACCTATAATTATGATCCCAAATAGAAATTATATCCCAGAAAATCTTGACAAAATCATCTGATTATTGATATATTTCCGCTATACAAAGGTTAGTTGAGAGTCGAGAAATTTAAACTAAAGGAGAGAACGTGAGAAATTTCATAACCTTGGGAATTCTTTTCATGATTGTCCTCTGTGTTTCCGATTTAGTTATGAGTTCAGAACTGGAAGATGTCGTATACTTAAAAAACGGCGGTCTTGTCAGAGGCATCATAATCGAGCAAATTCCTAATCAAACTATAAAGATCAAAACAAAAGACGGCAATATATTTGTATACTCATACGATGAAATAGAACGTTTCACCAAGGAAGAATCACTTGCTCCTGCCGTCCCAACCGCTAAGCCGAGCGGGTATGCCAAGAATCCGACCCTGGCTTTTGTTCTATCTTGGTTTGTACCGGGAACCGGTCAGCTTTATAACGGCGAAGGCGCGAAAGGCGCTATTCAGTTTGGCCTTGTTGTTGCTGGTTTGACGGCTTTTATCTCGGCCTATCCGGGAGAGGAAGACGTATTTATCGACATGGGTGACTGGAGTTATTGGGATACTGAAGACACGGGCAATGAGACGATTTGCTATGGCGGTTTAGGCGTTGCCTTGGCAACAGCCGTTTGGTCCATGATCGACGCGCCGCTTTCGGCCATGAGGATCAATCGAAAAATGGGCTACGGGCTTAATGGTATACAGATAAATGACCGTATCGAGTTGGCTTTATCCCCTGTTAATAAGAAAAGACAAACCTTAGGACCAAACATCGCATTGACAATGAGTTTCTATTAAACCATTAAGCTGGTAGCGCTACGGAGAATCGAACCGGGGATTCAATTTGGCTCGCAAATAATGAGCTAATAGTAATACCATCGTAATATCAATCTCTGCTATAAAAAACGTCACAATTTCGTCACACTGTGATGTAACCTATGGCGAGACAATGGAGGGAATAGAACTCGATTCCCCCCGCCTCCACCATTCGACTCGGCATCACAATCGCTATCGCGATTGTATCGCCTCGCTCATGGCTGTCGCCGTATTTATGATATGTCATAGGTCGATCAAAACCGGCCATCCGGTATGCTTTTCACCTGCCATTTACACAAAAATTTGCTGAGAGCGAGGTCGGGGCCGCTTCTGGTGTAACCGTTAGACACACATAAGGTTATAACGCATAACTGTTTATAGTTTTATTGCTCTCGGTAAATTTACGTCCTATAACTCCATTTAAATAATCTGTTAGTTATTCTTCAATTGGTAATTGACTTTACAAATTACTGAATTATATTATTTGTAAGTAATATTTAAATCCGACATCTTTGATTTTACACAAAAAACTTAAGCAAGGGGCTGGTTATGCGCTCTCTAATAATTTTTGCAATGGCCATAGTGGCTATTTTTTGTTCGCCTGTTTTGGCAACTATTATCAAAATCCCCGCTGATTACGCCACTATCCAGGCGGGCATCGATGCCTCTTCCAATGGCGACACGGTGCTCTTGAACCTGGCGAAAATATGGGGGTTATTCGAAACCCTGATATAGAACATGGAACAATACTATTATTATCGCCAAATATTTTAAAAGGTAGCGCCGATAGCTATGACAACAGCGCCTGGGGACCTGAAATATTCGATGAAATTAATGATGAATATAGTGATATATTCAGAGGATTACTTGAACATGAAATGGAGCATGCGCTAGACTACGAAGATGGTTATAATATTTTTGGTACCCGGCATATTCAAATTATGACTGAGTTGAAAGCTTTTGATGCTCAGTATAACTATTTTAGAAATAATCCAATTGACAGACATAGGCATCCAGAATTATATGATGAAGTTGAAACTTATTGGGGAATTGGTGTCGAGGGAAGTAGTAATAAAGCTTGGAGGCTGATGAGAGATAAGATGCAGTACTATAACAAGGCATATAAATGGGGTTTATCTGATGAAACCATAAAAGGATATCTCGATGAATTTTTAGATTGGTATTGAGAAATTGTTAATAGATTTTAAAGAGGTGAATTATGTTTAAAAAATTTTACACATTGTTATTAATAATTTTAGGAGTATTATGTTCGCTATCACTCCAAGGCCAAACACCTAAACTGCCATATGAATTGAAATATATGACAACAAAAGAGGATTCATTATTTTTAATAAAAGCTTATAAAGAGGGGTGCCGTAGCCCGATTGCTAAAGATACGATATTGGGTTGTTATTCAGATTCATTATTTGGCTGTGAATTTGACTCGCTAATCTCCATTAAAGTGGATTCAATGTTTTATTATAAATATGACAGGAAAATCTGGGGTAATAACATTGTCGAACAGCGCTATTCTTTTACAGAAATTCCTTGTTTAAAG
>CAZFSN010000122.1:0-9974 GCA_964521815.1 uncultured Ignavibacteria bacterium
TGTCATTATTCTCGCATCTGCATAATTTACAACAGTTTCACGCCTTATGAAATCGTGATCTCCCGGTTGAAAAATAACAGTAGTATCAGAATCTTGCCTTTTTGTGGTTAGATATACTATTAATACTTCACTGGGGGAATTTGTATTACTTGCGGCGACAACCCAAAGATGGCCGTTCAATAGAAATGAGAATCCAGGAGTACAATTCGTAACCATCTGTTGTGGTTATCCAATATACTCATCCATTAAGGCAATATTTTCAAGCTCTGAAAGAATAGAGCTTATTTCTATTTGGGTTTTGCCAAGAGCTTCTAAAATATCAGAGTATGCAATAGGTATTGCTGACCCTTTGGGGTTTTGCCATTCGCGAAAATCATGCGACATTTCGCAAAGCTCCCATTTATCAATATTTCCGTAAGAATTGAATATCTCTTTTATCAAATCTTCTTCAGCCCGAGATAATTTTTCTGTCCCCGGATCTGTAATTAAGGACAAATTATAATTTTGGGGTGCAGAAATAAATTTATGCCAAATGCTACTTGTTTCATCTTCGCCATGAATAAGATCAAGCGTTTGACTTAAAACAGGGCCTTTATTCATAGACACATATGAGTCAAATGTTATGGGTCGTTTCCACCTTTTAAGTGCTTCCCTTTCAGCAATATATAGCAGTTTTATAAGCTTAATTTGGTCTATTGATCCATTGTTGAGCTTAATGAATAAGGCTGCTGCCTGTGTAGTTTTATCTTCTCTAAATTTTGGTTTCATTTTTTGTCTAATAATGCTACAAGTTGATTTAAATTAGATTGAGACTCTGCACTTCCTCTTTTTGAACAAGTTAAAGTGCTCATTTGTTCATTTTAAATTTATCACTAAACAATCAATTTGTCAAGCTTTATTTTAAACATTAATCTATCTAATAAGGTTTCGGAATAAATGTTAATGAAATTAGTACTTGTTTTAATTTAAACGTTTAAATTATATATTTACTTATAGCCCAATAAGTTAACTATATCCCCAATATCCCAAAGTTTATCAGTAACGCCAGCCGCCATAGCGGGCGTTATTCTTAAAGATTTATGGATTCGGCAGAAGTTATAATACATGAAATGCAAGGCTATAGCATATTCGTGGTTTTCGACTTTTTTAGAAAAACCATTAGTTAATCGGGTAAATCTTCTCATGCTCATACGCATAGTTAAATTTTGGCGTTCAACATAAGAAGTTGATATATGCTCTTTTTTGGGTTTGCCTGTAACCCTTTGCGTTTTTGCCCCGATGCACGTTGGCGGGCTGTATTTGCCCGTTTCCGCCCTGTCTTGCCCGTACAATTTGACAAGCAATGCATAATCAATATCAGCTCCAAAAACTTCATCAACGGCTTCTAAATAGGCGCGTAAGCCGTCAGTAGTTAATTCCACTCTATTGGCGAGACGATCTTTTAAATCATTCATAAATAATCTGGCGTGATTGGCATTTCTTAAACCGACATACCAAGATATTATTAACTTTGAATCGGCATCTATGGCTGTCCAAGTCCAAACACAGGGTACCCCATCCGCTTGCGGTGGGTCTGATTGCAGCACCGCCGAAACTCACATTTCATACTCATCTATCGTTAACGGAACATCACGTTTTCGCATAAACCAATTGTAACTTGACCAAAGATATTCCTCGGGTGAATCAACCAGTCCTCGTTTCACCGGATTATTATGACAATAATTGATTTTTTATTTGACCGATAAGAAATTACGGCAATTATGGTCATAACATCGCTTTTCCCATAATATTCTTCTCCCGCCGCCAGTAACCCTTTCCCAATAGAATAAAATAGCCATCAAATCCCGCAATAGTTCGCATTGCAATCTTCGAAGCAATTTCTTGTACCACTATCACTTAACCATCCAAACCCGGCACATATTTGTCTATAAAATCCCTCCCCGCCTGTTGCAGTTTGGGTTGACGTTTAAGCCTTTGAACGCTACCGGTTCGCCCAATAATAAAGCCGCCTATACCGCCGCCGATTTTTAATCCTAAGAGTGGGAAACTATAAATAATATTCAAATTTCGATAAATCCACAGGAGGGATGATAATGAGTGTCAACACCCGAATCGCTACGTTTGCCATTTGTTTTATTTTAATAGCCGGTTTCAATCTGGCTACAGCCGAGATGCTTGTTCCGGAAAAGGCCCCGGTACCGGTCAGGACCGCGTCCGAATTATCCGAACGCACCGGCTTTGTCGCGCCGGCTATCGATCTGTCGCATCTGGCCCACCATCAGCCGCCGGCAAGATTTGTCGCGCTGACCGCTCCGGAACGCTGGGATTGGCGCGCCGAGGGCATGGTAACATCGGTGAAAAACCAGGGCGCGTGCGGCGCCTGCTACTCGTTTGCCTCGGTGGCTAATTTCGAGGCGAAAATGCTTATCGATGGCGCCGGCACTTTCGATTTTTCGGAAAACAACGCTAAAGAATGCAATTGGTACGAAACCAGTTGTGATGGCGGCAACTATTACGATGTAGCTGATTTCTTTGCCAAAAACGGCACCGTGCTGGAAACGTGCGATCCCTACGTGGCCAGCGATGTCAGCTGCAATTCGGCCTGTACCCAGATTAAAACGCTTCTCGACTGGCGGGTAATTTCCGGCGATGACGTGCCGGCGACTAGTGTTTTGCAGGACTATATCTATGAAAACGGTCCGGTCTACACCACGCTCTATGCCGGTGATGGCAACGACCCCTCCTGGAGTTCCGATTTTGATAGTTACGATGGTTCCTATGTGCTTTACTATACCGGCGCCTATGCTCCCAATCACGCGGTCTGTATCGTTGGTTGGGATGATACGCTTTCACATGCCGGCGGTCAGGGCGCCTGGATTGTCAAAAACAGCTGGGGCACAAGCTGGGGCGGCACCTGCGGCTATGGCGCGGAAGGCGGCTATTTCAAGATCGCTTACGGTTCGGCCAGTATCGGCAAATGGTCATCCTATGTGCAAGGCTGGCAGGATTATGACGATCAGGGCGATATAATGTTTCACGATGAAGGCGGCTGGACCAGCAGTTGGGGCTTTAGCTCTGAAACGACATGCTATGGATTAAGCAAATATGTGCCGACCGCCAATACTTATCTGACACGGGTGGAGTTCTGGACGAACGACGCTACCACTGATATCGATGTTTACATTTATGATGATTTTGACGGCCTGGCTGTAGGCGACGCGCTGGCCTCCAGGCTTAATTCATCTTTCGATGAGCCCGGCTATCATTCAATCGCGCTGACAACGCCTCTGGCAATTACCACCGGCGATGATATATACGCGGTGGTCAAAATCACCAACGCGACCGAGGCTTATCCCATGGTCGGTGACAGCCAGGGATCGGCAGAATCAGCCACTACTTATATCAGCCTCGATGGCCAGAACAATTCCTGGTACGATCTGGGGCTTAATCAGGGCAATGATGTCGGTATCCGGATCAGAACCTCCTCGGCGGTGGGTATTGATAATAACGCGCGGAATCTGCCCGGCTCGTTGATGCTGGTTAGAAATTACCCTAATCCGTTTAACTCCCATACGACTATCGAATATAACCTGCCCGAGGCCGGTCATGTGCTGCTTCAGGTTTATGATATCCTGGGTCGCCATATAGAAACGCTTGTCAATGATTACCATCAGGCGGGTTATTATCAGACGAATTGGGATTCAAACGACATGCCGTCCGGGTTTTATTTCTATAAATTGCAATCGGGGAAAACAGTTCAGACCAACAGGATGCTTTTGTTAAAGTGAGCGGACTTAAAATCTGAACTGAGAAAGGGAGCCGAGGGGGCTCCCTTTTTAATTTCCGCCGGATTGTTCGCGCGATTCGCTTAAGCTATTTCACATCCACTGTTACCGAAAATGTATCGGCGATATCATCCTCACCGGAAAGCGGCCGGGCGTAAATCAAATTCAAAGTGGTCTGGCCGATAGCAATCGCCTTGAAACTGAGCGTTAAAGTGCCGCCTACACCTACCATACCAGGCTTGGCCTCCCTTTGCTTATAATCGCGGGTCAGAAGCGGCAGGATTGATTCATCGAGTTCAACCGTATCCCATCGGTAACCGGTGGATGGATTATCCTTGAGGCTGAGTATCAGGTTCTGCCCGACTTCCATTTTTACTTTGCCGCCATTGTCTTTATCGCTCAAGTTGATAGTTTCAAACAACCTGGCCGCCGCCTGGTCGGGATTGACTTTGGGCGACGCGTTTTTCGAGGAGCAGCTCAGGCATAGCATCAATATCAACGCCGGCGCGGCTAAGATAGTGAAAATTCTGTTCATGTTATTAAATCTCCTGATTTTACGTTTTTCATTCAATTGTAATAATCTTCTATATGTAAAGATATCGTTAAAATCAACAAATTCCTTATGATAATTTATTGGCCGGTATGGCATTAGGATGTCGAGAATAAAAAAACTCCCCGGGCCGGACTCGAACCAGCGACAGGGTGGTTAACAGCCACCTGCTCTACCAACTGAGCTACCGGGGAATTTATTCACCTTATCGGCAGAACAAAATAGCGGTTTATCGGTATTTGTCAAGATTATTTGTATAAAAATCCCACAAAGCCTGTAATTTAGCGCGATATGGCTATCTAAAAAGGTTACCCCGGCAATATAATTGTTATGCCTATTCATAATTGCTTATCCAGAGATAAAAATGAGGAAAAAAGGTCGCGAACGGTCCCTATATTCGCAAACCTGATTGACAGAACCCCCCAGACAACATAATTTACGTATTCAGGGATATAATATGAAAATTCTTGAAGAAATTGTTGGCATCGATGAGCTAAAGCAAATAGCGCAAGATACATTTGGCGATCTAGTCAAGGCTGTTGTTGATATCGATCGCGGCCTGATAGCAATTGATGCGGAACTCCATTCAGATCTGGAAGCATTGCTTTTGGAGAACGGATCCATTCAGAACAATCTTTGGGGGATAAATTTTTATCCTGATATTGAAGATGATAATTTCATTGAATTCGATTCTATGATTAATCTTCGGCCTTCGCAAGGTAATATGAGTAGAGGAGTAGATTCAGCCGATATTCAGAAGAAAATAATTAATATTGTCGCCAAATGGGTGAAACGATGACTATTCAGCATAAAGAACTTGCCGAAGGCCGTTGGGCAAAAATGCCATTTTGTGAACAAATGGCTAATATTGGCAGTGAAGTAAGCCGCGCTCTTAATTGGCAGAAAAAAGGGAATATTTATTATTCCCGTAAAGCAATAAATCGAGCCCTGGAACTTTTAAATTTAACGATTACGCCCGTTAGGACATATTCCCGGTTAAAAGAGTTGCTAAGGGTTAAAGAAGCTTTAATTGATTATTTCTATGGCGTAAATGAATTTTCCTCATCCGAAATATTATGGCGAAAGTATTTCGATCATTTTAATTATCTCGCCAGAAAAAATACCTAATAAAGTACTTCTATCATATAAAAACAACCTAACAACACAAAAAAATGCTGAAAAATCCATAGCCAATTCAAAAAAAAATGGCCGGCTGCTTTATATATGGAAAAACAAAGAAATTCAATCTAATAACCACTTTATTTCAGCCCCTCCAGCCAACCGGCTTTGGAGTCGGGGCGGCTGTCGCTTTTTGGGATATACGGCTTGATATCGAGGATCGGAGTACCGTCGAGAATATCGGAGTTTTCGAAATGGATGATATTATTTTCCCGGCCCAGCACCCTCGCACAGGCCAAACCGATCGGATTGGGACGATATGGCGAACGGGTGGCAAACAGGCCTCGCTGGTTCGATGGATCAGGCCGGGGAAACACTCTGGTTTTGAAACCCTCGCCGATGTTTCTGTCAAACACGAAAATAAGCCAGATATGATCGAACGTGTCGATATCATCAAGGGCATCGGCTAATTCCATATTGACAATCAGCCTCGCTTTAAATGTTTCGCCTTGCTTTTTATTATAATGATCTTCCCGCTTTTTAAGCCCGGAGCATTCGACATGACCAATAGGAGTCATTTCAAAACCGGCCATCTTTAACCTCACAGTTTGATAACATGAAACATAATTAAAAAGGGAAATTTGTTTTGTCAATAACGATTAAAATAAATCGCTTGCTGATTGCATGACTGGCCGATATTAAAACGGCTTAATAGCGGTCTAAATCAGGCCTTATTGGTCAAATCAGCCAGTGCGCCATCGCGAAGTTTAAATCCGCCGACAAGTTTGCCGAGTTCTTCGGCCTGACAGCTCAATATCTCGGCCGCTTTTAGAGCCTGGTCGGTTTTTATTACCGATTCCTGGGAAATACGCGTCGTGGTTTCGATATTGCTTGAAATTTGCCCGATAGCCGCGGATTGTTGTTCGGAGGCCGTGGCCACCTGGCTCATCATCGCCTGAACGGTTTCGATGGCGGCGAAGATTTCGTTTAAAGATTCATTCGTCTGCTTGACCAATTCGCGACCCTGGCCGACAGTTTCACCCGATTCTCTGATCTGGGCATTGGCCGAGGTCACATCCGCCTGAATACCTTTGATAGTCTCGGCCACTTCCCCGGTCGCTTTGGTGGTCCGGTCGGCCAACTTACGGACCTCATCGGCAACTACGGCGAAACCGCGTCCCTGGTCGCCGGCCCGGGCGGCTTCGATAGCCGCGTTTAGCGCCAGCAAATTCGTCTGGTCGGCGATATCATCTATGACCTTTATTACCTTACCGATAGCGGTCGCTTTTTCGGATAAACTATCGATATTTCTCGCGCTCATCTCTGTCGATACAACGATATTTTCCATGCCCCTGGAGGCGTCATTGGCCAGCCGGCTGCCTTTCTGCGAAAAGTCGGACGCCTCGTGAGCCTTATGCGCGGCATTGCCGGTGCTTTTAGTCGCCTCAATTATTGAGGCGGCTATCTCTTCGACAGCGCTTGATACCTGAGAATTTTGATTAGTCTGTTCCTTGGCTCCGCTGGCTAATTCCCTGGAGGTTGCCGAAACCTCGATAGAAACTTCTGATAGACGTTTGGTATTAATAGCGACCTGCGCGATTATATCATGAAGTTTATCCATAAAAATATTGAACCATCGGGCTAATTCGCCTATCTCATCACTGGAACGGCTATCGAGTCGCCGGGTCAAGTCGCCGGCCCCTTTGGCCAAATCTTTTATTACGGCCGTGACTTGTTGAATTCTGCGGGCGACATGCGCGCCAAGCCAGATTCCTAAAATCGCGATCGCGATAATCGCGGCCAGTGAAATTAATAAGGCGTTAAATGAATTTCGTGACGCCCGGTCATTTAAAAATTGCTTGGAATAATCTATTTCGACGTAACCGATGATATTTTTATACGAATCGCGAAGCGGTAATGTCGCTTTTAATATGTCATGATCGTCTTTTAACTCGAATTCATTCTCAAAATATGTACGTCTGCCGGCGCTTGCTGAATTATTTAGCCCTGCTACCAATTGTCTATTTTCATCATAAACCCAAACATCGGAAATGGCTGATTGCCCTTTGCCTTGTTTCAGCAAACCCAGCGTTTGATCCAGCGTCGCGCCATCATCCAAACCTCTTGTCTGCATGCCCAGGGCCAGGTTTTCGGCTAATAAATTGGCAATAAATTCGGTATCTTTACGCAATATTTCATTGCCCAGTTTTTGGGCTTGTTTGGGAGAATAAACCGCCAGTAAAAAGCTCAATATTAAACCGACCCCGAAAATAAGGGTAATGATTTTAATCTTGATGGCTGATAAGTTCATTTTGAACTCCCTCTGTAATTATATTTGAACCGTCATTTTACGGTTTATCCGGCATTGCCTATTTGATTGTTTTTGCTATTTTTAGTATGGCCGGATTCCACACCAGATTTTCCTCTTTTGATGATGACATGTTTAATAAAACAGATGGCTTTCCGTCATCGCCGATACCGATGCCTAATGTAATGCCATTATTGACCAAATCGGGTATGCCGGATATGCTGAGTATTTGTTTTGATCGGGTGTAATTGATTGCTTCATCTACCTTGGACGCGTCGCCAAGATAAAGTATTGCCGGCTGAATTATGGGTAGTCCATCCCCTGACATGACGTTAGCAACAGTAGAGTTGCCGATTTTGGCGCCGATCATGTTGCCCAAAACCGCGTACATGGCGGGTGATCCCATGACATAGACAGATAAATCCTTGCCGCTGCCGCTTAAATTTTTCTCAAATCCGGCCAGTTTGATTATAAGCGGAGCGGCCACTTCCGGAGGGGTCTCAGCCGTTTGGGAATAGATTTGAGTTGCTGTTGCCACGATGCATAATGTTATTGCCAAACCCAATCTGACTGATGAACCCGACATTGCTCTTTCTCCTGATTTTTCAATGATTAATTGTATCATTAATCCTTAACAATAATGTTAACAGCCTGTTAATTTTATCGTCAATAATGGAAAGCGCGTAATTTTAGCGAAAAATATCACTAACAAGCTTTAAAGTCGCGTTTTTTTTTGAAACATGTGACTCTTGAAAATTAATAGATGCAGAGCGACAAGTTATAAGCGAATGTCAAATCATATATAGAGGCGCCATAAAAAATCCCGCGAGTCGTAATCTCGCCGGATAAGGTAATTCAAAAGATAGAGAAAAATCAAAAATTTCCATAAGTTATGCCAAATCATGTTTGCAGATATGTGAACTGACATAACTTGACAGGTAGGTACACTTCACTATGATCTGCCTGAACCCAAGTATTAAGAGTACTGCAATCAGGGCCTGATAATTAAGATTTATCAGGCCGTTTTCAATATAATTTGAAATTTATCGCGATATCGTCGTTTTAATTCCAGATGTTTTGACTACCGCCGGAACGGCCGAAGAGCCCGGTGGAAGATCGGGGCAATAACGCGGATGGTCATTCGTGTCTCTGAAAAATCCGACCAAATAGGTAACATCCGAACCGGTAAAGGCGCAATCGCCATTGGCATCACCGGCTACATATAACCAGGCTTGAGTTCGTTCGTCAAAACAGATAACCGGAGGCGCGCTGCCGGTGCCTCTGAAATAGTTCACGGCGAAAGTAACATCGCCGCCAAGTACCAAACCGTCATTGTTGACATCCCCGGGAATATAATCGCACGCGTAAGAACTCGCGATCAGGAAAGTAACCGCTATATCGACATCGGCTTCATCGGGATCGTTGCTGGAAATAGTTATCATACCATAATACGAATCAGGCTCAAGTTGGCCGGCATCCAGCGTGACTTCCAGCGAATCATTTTCGCCGTAATTCAAAGAACCCGCCGCAGGCGTTACGGTTAGCCAGACATCTGTTACATCGCGGTCAGATTTTTTATTTCTTAAATGTTCAGCCTCGGTATTCGTCTGATTTAAATCGCTCGATACCGCCGGGACAATTTCGCCATAGACGACAGTGTAATCCAGCCGCCCCGGGCCGCTATTGCCTATAGTTATATAGGCCGCGACTTGTTCGCCCTCATCAGCGCTTTCCGATATCTCAACCGGGGATACCGTTATATCCGGGCAATATACATATAATGAAACCGGCACCGAGCCATTGGGTGTATCCGGGTCATTGCATGAAAAATCAAGCGAACCGGTATAGTTGCCGCAAGCCGGTCCTTCCGCGCTTATAGTCACCGTTAGAGTCTCGCTAAGTGATGGCGGTATTGTCAGCGGCGTGGGGTCGAATTGCAGCCAGGACTCATCGGATGCAAAACTGACTGTCAATGCCGCATCGCCGTTATTGCTGATAATTAAATCATGCTCGGCTTGATTATCCTCTATCAAGCTATCGGTAATCGATACGGGGACAATCGAAATATCCGGGTTACTCTGTGCGCCGATAATGAATGTCACCGGAATTTCCGCGTCAGGATTTATAGGATCGTTGCTGGCGAGAAGAACCGCGCCGGTATAGGTGCCATCGGTTAAATCGGTGGCATCGAAAGTTATGGTCGCGTTAGCCG
>CAZFSN010000123.1:0-9968 GCA_964521815.1 uncultured Ignavibacteria bacterium
GTCGAATCCGGCGATGGCGTAGTCGCGATGGCGTGGAATATGAGCCTGGAACTTGATGTTGCCGGTTACTATGTTTATCGATCAATTGGCCTGGACAAAGAATTTATTAAATTAAACGATGTCCTGGTCCCGGTGAATATTCCCGTCTATTTCGATTCAACGATAGCCAACGGGGTGCAGTATTTCTATTCGATCACGGCGGTCGATAAATCCGGTAATGAAAGCGAACGCGGCAATCCTATCGCTACTATCGGCGAGGATAAAACACCGCCTGACGCGCCTAAAAACCTGACTTATAAAATCACCAATCGAATTTTAAAGCTAACCTGGTCGGCTTCCAAAGCGAAAGATGTCGCCGGTTATTATATTTATCGCGGCATGGATAAGGATGTTCAGCCCAAGATCAATCATGAACCTTTCGCCGATACCGTGTTTGCCGATAGCGGTTATCAGGCCGAGGGTATGACGCCGGGTAAGAATTTCTGGGTAAGCATAACCGCCGCCGACCGTTCGCGCAATGAAAGTGAGAAGATTACACTTGAAATAGCCATCCCGGATGATGAGCCGCCGTTGGCGCCCCAGGGATTTGTGGCCGAGAATGTCGAAGGTAGGTACGTACGAATCTCCTGCAATGGCAGCGCTTCGCTGGATGTAGCCGCATATAAGATTCATCGGGCGGAAAAAGGCGGCGCCTTTCAAGTAATTAAGGAATTTAATCACGCTCCTTTTGTTTTAAATGATTCGACGGTCAGCAAAGGCACGGCGAATATATATTATGCCGTTGCCTATGACTCGGCCGGTAATAAAAGTGGATTAAGCCAAATCGATACTGTTTTCATTAAAGATTACAGCGCGCCGCCATCGCCGCGAAACTGCACCGCCCGGGCTACCCCGACAGGCATTCAATTGAAATGGGAACGGGTTGTTGATTTTGATTTGAAAGGTTACAATGTTTATAGGTCGACAATCCCCAGCGGCGTGTATGAGAAGCTCAATAATGAACCTTTGACTAAGCTGGAATTTATCGATAAGGCCGGTACAGCCAAACATTATTATAAAATCAAGGCGATTGATTCATCCGGCAATGAAAGCGACAGGGGAGAGGCGGTCCATGCGGGCTAAAATATCTCTTCTTTTTTTAGTTTTAATTTTATTTTCAGCCGGCGGGGAGTTAAGAGCGCAGTCACTTTTAGACCTTGGTATCCAGGCATTTAATTTAGGAGATTATGAACAGGCCGCTTCATATCTAAACGAATATATCGAGGATTTTCCTCAATCACAGCAGGCGCATGAATATCTGATTAATTCTTGTTTGGCTATGAAGCAGAATGACAAAGCCATTGAATATCTTGAAAACGCTATAAAGATTTTCCCTCAAAATGGCCAATTTTTAAAATTGCTCGGGCAACTCTACTCTCAAAAGCAGGATTATTTGAACGCGAAATCGGTTTTCGAAAAATACCTCAAATTAAACCCCAATGACCCGGAAATAGCCACTACTATTTCATTGCTATATTTTAACTTGGGCGTAGAATCGGCGAAGAAAAAAAATGCGGAGCAGGCGATTTCATATTTTAAGAAAACAATCGAATATGATTCAGCCTATATGGAGGCTTACATCAATATCGCCGCGCTGTTGATGGAAGGCAAACAATACGAGGAAGCTAAAAAGCACCTGCAAAAATCAATCGAGAGATTTCCCTATAACTACACTTTCCGCAAGGCCATGTTCGATGTTTCAATCAAACTTGAGGACTTCGATACCGCGCTGCCGATCCTGGAAGAGATTTATGAGCATGAACCGGATAACATCGATATAGCTTTACAGCTGGCGATGCTTTACCGTTACCAAAGCAAGATCGATGAAGCAATTGCCCTGTATGATTCACTCATAAAGAGATTTCCCCAAGAACGTAAAATATATCAGGCTATAATCGATTATTGGCGCAATTTCGGCCGTCAGGAAAAAATACGCGAAACTTATGAATTAATGGCCAAGGCTTTCCCGGATGATTTGAGTATTTTAACTGATATAGCCATAACATATGAACGTCAGGAGAAATGGCCGGAAGCCAGGGCGGAATATCAGAAAATCATAACACGCGAACCCGCCGCTATCGAACCAAGAATCGCGATTGCCAACACTTACAGGAAAGAAGCGAATGACAGTTCCGCCATTGAGATATTAATGGATGCCTTATCTATCGAAGAGAATAATTATGATGCCTTAAAATCGCTGGGTATTATTTATATCGATGATAACAATTATACTGCGGCTTTGGAATTGTATAAAGCTTTTTATGGTTTCTACAATTCCGATTTCTATCCGGCCTTCCGTTTAGGTACTACATATATGAGCATGGGGCAGTTCGATTCGGCGAGTATCTATCTTGAGAAAGCCAAGACCATGTCGGCCAATGAACCGCTGGCCTGGTATAAATTAGCCGAAATCGAAGTATTAGAGAGAAATAAGAGCGAGGCGGTTGAAACTTATAAAAAGACTTTAAAGCTGGCTATCAGGCGTATGGAGTCTTTGCAAAAAGAATTCCAAACCGAATTTACCGGCGGCGACGGTTCGCTTCAATTGGATGAACTGGGTCAATACGAGACATTGCGCGATCAAATGCTGGATTACAAAGATATTATTGATACCAGCCTGACTTTCATCCAAAATAACCTTACCCGGGCTGATTTCGGTAAACTGTTGGATTCATACTTGAATGATTACCCCAATAGCTCGATTTTGTATCTTTTTAAAGCCGCCTGGTTCGAGCAAGCCGGCAATGATGATGAAGCGTTAGCTTTATATAAAAGAGTAGTATCGCTTCAGCCAAAAGCGATTGAGGCGCATCAGGCGATGGCGGATATCTATGAAAAACGACAGGATTATGATGAAGCGCTGATGTGTTATAAGCGGATGTTGGCCGCGGAAGAAAATAATTCCACCGCTTATGATGGTATCATTCGCATATCAGAAAAGCTGGGCCAACTTGATGGTCTATGCGATGAATGGCTGAAACTCACTAAAATTCAGCCCGAAAACAGAATATTAGAACAGAGATTAATAGAAGTTTTACATAAAGCCAACCGTTATGATGAGGCACGGGCTATAGTTGAATCCAATATAGCGGAAGAAGGTAAGAAATGATAAAGATATTATTAAATATGATGATAATACTATCCATAGCCGGTATCGGATTTGCCCAGGTGGAGCAGCCTCCGGCTACAGAGTCGCCTGATACCGCCCAAATAAACAGCCAGCCGGCCCCCGTACCACCGATGCCAACAGAAAAGAAAAGTCATATTCGCCTATCCGGAGATTTAGGCATGTATGGCGAATATTATAATATCTCCGAGGGCGAAGCCCGGCGGCCAACAACTAGCGGCAGGATTTTCTTACGACCGACGTTAACGCTGTTCGGTAATTTCAGCGCATCGTTGGATATCATCTATTCGACCGAAGGCAGTTCCGCTCGACAGAGTATCAATCAATTCGCTATCCATCCCAAATGGAGTTGGGGTGTGTTTCATGCCGGCGATTTTAGCCACGAACTGTCGAATTTCACTTTCAGTGGAACTACTATTAGAGGAGCCGGAGTTGAACTATATCCCGGGCTTCTTAGATTTCAAGCTATCGGCGGCCAGTCCAGACGAAAAGTCATAGATGGCCCTTATAACTCGGTTTATTCGCAGCTTGCTTACGGTTTTAAACTGGGGATAGGCAAGGAAGACGCCTCATATTTTGATATCAATGTTGTCAAGGTCAAGGATGATGTTAATTCGCTTTCACCGGATCTCTTTCAGGTAGATTCTCTGGAAGTCGATACTACTTATTTCCCCGATACCACCGGCGTGGAAACAACGCCTCAGGAAGGCGTCTCACCGGCCGAAAATCTTGTCGTGGGGGCCAACACTGTAATAAAGCTGTTTCAGAGAAGACTGACGTTTAAAGGCGAAATCGCCGGCAGCGCCTATACCCGTAACTTATATAGTACATCAGATATATCCGATGAGGGAATTCCATCTTTTATGGAAAAACTTTTCACGGTCCGAGGTTCATCCAGTTTCGATTATGCTTATGCTGCCGAACTTAGTTTTAACCAGCGCATATTCAATGTCAGGGGTGGCTACACTTATGTAGGACCGGGATATACCTCGTTGGGCCTATCATCCAATATCAATGATAAACAAATTATCGAAGGCGGCCTGGGCTTCCGTTTCTTAAGAAACAGAATTGCCATTCAAGGTACAGGCCAGATTCAGCAAGACAACGTGGCCGACCAAAAAGCCGGCACAACCAAGCGCACTACTTTTAATGTAAATACCGTTATCCGACCGGTCAACCAGGTGTCTTTGGCTTTAAATATGATGCGCAATATCATGAAAAACGATGAGTCGACCGATACGACCTGGATTAAAAGCGATTCGGTATTCAATGATTTCGATTCCACCTGGACCGAGCCCGATTCGGTGCCGTACGTAGGCCAAATTCATAATGAGAATATCAGCTATTCGGCCAATGCCATGTATCAATTTATGATGTTTAACATGAACCAATCGTTAAATGTAAACTATTCGATTCAATTCTCTAATGACAAAAATCCCACCCGGGACAGTGTCGATGTGACAACCCAGAACATCATGTTTTCGGTCATGTCGATGCTTGGCTCTTCCTGGTCGGCGGCGGCGACAGCGAATTTCAATATTATAGAAATAGAATACCGGGATAAAACCAATCAATCATGCTATGGACTTTCCTTAACAAAGAACTTGTTCGATGGGAAACTGTCTAATACTCTCGGTTTCAATTTGGCTAATTCCGATGTAACCGATATCACCGGTATTACCTTTCAATCCAGCTACTCGATTACGCGAATGGATATGATACGTCTGTCCGCCAGGAACTCGATGTATAATAACAGCGATCCATCGACAGCGGACTATAATGAGTTCATTGCGAATATCGGCTATACGCACAGGTTCTGAGGCTGGATATGATTTTTAAAAATCGAATTGATTAAAGAAATACGGAATCGTTCTTGAAAGCGTCGCTTCTTGTTTACCTACAACTACAAGAATCGTTGACGAACGCTATTTCTTATCTTATAGTATTTTGTAAATACTGACCAAATTAAAATGGAGGTTGAGATGCCAAAGTTGCCAAGAACCGCAATATTAGTAAGTATATTTCTGATCTTTTTAATTCAATCATTGGTTGCTTATGAAATCCCGCAACGGCGTATCGATCTCAAACCTTATGTCAATTTCCTGTTTCCAAATAAACTCATGGAAAATGATTTTCTTTACACCGCAGTCGAGGATGATATGGGTATAGGTTTTGGAGTGAAAGCCAGAACCCAGATATCGAATTTCTGGGGATTTTTAATAAATACTTCATTTACCGATCTGAAAGTTAAAAATAATTCTCTGAGCACCGCGACTATTTTTACGGCCGGGTTCTATTACACGATTACTAACGATCTGGGTGATATCACAATCGATGCGGGATACGGCGTTATATCATTGGCTGACCAATCGGCGGCGTTGCTGATGCCCGGTTTAGAATTTAGTCGGCCGATATCGAATAGAATATCAATCTCAGCTGAATTCGGAATGCCAATCGTAAACGATTGGTTTTATGACTTCAATTATAAAGAAAATTATAATTCCTTTTCGCTGTCTATCGGGGCCGCGATGATATTCTAATGAATATAAACCTGCGGCATCACATTTATTGCCCGGGCCCGAATAACGCTTTCCGGCAAATAACCGGTAGCATCGATATTTTGTTGAACTTGCATGAATATGACCAGATCATAGTAATCCGCCTGACCGCCAAGCGGCGCTAAATCAGACGCTGTCAGTGAGTCGGTTCCATCATTATCCGTTTCTTTCATCACGCCGGTCGAATCGCTTCCGGATAACAGGGTAATCCAAACAGTCGACCCGCAGTTGAATCCGTTCCAGGTCACCTCGAAACCGTTTAAAGAAACCGTCTCGAATGCTTCCGGTGATACTACTGCCAGAGTACAGGCGGGAAATACTATATCCGCCCCAAGATAAGGTACATCAGAATTACCATAAACAGTGAAATCCACGTTCTGACCGTTTTCAATAAAGGGCATGGAAAATTCGGTGTATCTGTAATTCTGATTGGTTTCGTCCCAATCAAGCTTGATATCTTCGCAATAAACCGAATCCGCCTGACGAGGGCTGACAGGGCCGGCTGCGTAAACGGAATCGAAACGCGCCCGGATTTTTTCCTGAACATGATAACCGGATGGAGCTTGTATTACATCGGCTTCCAGTTGAGCGTAAACCTCAATGCCGGGTGCAAACGTTGTTGTAAAATACCATAAATTGCTTTCGGAAGTATCGTCATCACTGTATGCTACAACTCTCCAATAATAAGTCGTTCCCCCGGCCAGCGTATCGAGATTTCTGATTGAATCCGCGATACCCATATCAACCAGAGGTGGATCTATTGCCGTCCCCAGGAAAACATCGAAATCGAAATCATCAGTATTAGGATTATAATATGACCAATGCATCGTCAGTATCGAATCGACGTTGACCGCACCGCTATCGGGGTAAGGGTTGTAAGGATATCCCAGTTCCCATAATGCCTCAGTAGTTGTGAATGAGGCCGTATCAGAGTATCCATAATAACGTCTATAAATATTATGATCACTATCCGCATAATCTGCCCATGAAACTACAGCCCAATAATAGGTTGTTATCGGTTCCAGTGAAGTTAAGTTGTAAGTAGTATCAATAAAATCAACTGGTGTTTCTACGGCTTCCAGATTATCGGGCGATGTTCCAATATAAATGTCATGGTAAATAGCATCATTTCCTTCGAAATAATAACTCCATATTAATGTCACTTCTCGATCATTAATTTCAGCGCCGTCCTCCGGTGATACCAGCCACACCTCAATGTCATATATTGGGTCACAGGTGCAACTGTAATTAAATACTAGGCAAGAAAGAATACTTAACAAGCAGATTAGATATCGTCCATATACTTTCACGTTAAACTCCCTCGTTAGATTTTAACACTCAGATAATTTTAATAAATTTCGCTTATAAATGCAATTTTAAAATCAAATATTTATATTCCCCCCGCTAAATAATATCATTAACTTTTTGACTACCGGCGTAGTTTATTGTATCATTAGCAAAACGGAAATTAAGCAATGGAGGAATAAAATGAGCGAAGAATTGACCTTGCGCAAAGCCATCCAACTGGCAATCACCACCGAACAGATGGGGGCGGATTTCTACAAACGGATGGAACGGAATTTCGGCGACCAGCAAATTCTGAAAGAGATTTTCGGGCAGTTGATGAAAGATGAAATCGCGCATGAGGCCCAGTTCAAGGCAATATTAAAAAACACACCTGAGGATGAAATCGAAAAACAGCAGTATGAACTGTATCAATTCTTGAGGGCAACGGCAATCTCGGAATATTTCCGGGCCGATTATTTCACGAAAATGAAAGAGATAACTAAAGCGGATGAGGCTTTAGGCAAAGCCCTGGCTTTTGAGAAAGCTACTTTGCTATTTTACCAGGCTGTTAAGGATATTTTAGGCGATAACGATTCGCTGGACGCCATAATCAAAGCTGAACGCAGTCATGTGTTGGCTCTGATGAAAGTCATCATCTCCGATGCCAAATTCCGCGGCCTCGGCGATAAGTGGTAATCTTGAAATTGTAATAAAAATAAAAAAACCGGCGAAATCCTTAAACCGCCGGTTTTTATTTTCCAAACATCAATAGATTAATGTTTTTAATAAAAACAATTCAATTTGACGTAATAGCCCTGTTATAAACCTGTCATTATATTAATATTCAACCACTTACAACTTTTTCAAAAAACAATTTGCTTTTTCCGATAATTACTCATAAGAGCACAGGCGAGATTGATGATAAAGGATAATGACCAATACTTCATGGAGCTGGCGCTGGCGGAGGCCGAACGCGCGGCGGTCGAGGGCGAGGTGCCGATCGGCTGTGTGATAGTCCATGAGGGGATGGTGATAGGCAAGGGGCATAACCGCACCGAGGCGCTCTGCGATCCGACCGCGCATGCCGAGATACTGGCGATCACCGCCGCCGCCAACCATCAGGAAACCTGGCGTCTGGATAACTGTACCTGCTACAGCACAATCGAACCCTGCGCCATGTGCGCCGGCGCGCTGGTACTGGCCAGGGTGGAACGTCTGGTGTTCGGCGCCAAGGACCCCAAATTCGGCGCCTGCATGTCTCTATATAATATCGTGCAGGATATAAGGCTGAACCATCAGTTGGAGGTTGTGCCGGGCATACTTGAGGACAGAGCCGCCGAGTTGATGAAAACCTTTTTCCAGACAATCAGAACGAAATGATCAATCATAATACTATTATTCATAACATCAGCAAAGCCACCGTCTGGGGCACTGGTATTGTTTTTACGACTAATATCATCTGCCTGATAATCAGCTATATTCATACCAAAGGAAAGGGACAGCCTGAAACTTTCGGTCTGATCATAATAATTTTAGGGATTCTCGCTTTATCAGAGATCGGTTTCGGCTTATATCTTAAACGCAAATTATTGGAACCGTTGTTTAAAACTGATTACATACCCGAGGAAGATATTCTCCAGCAGATATCGCTTAAGACAACGATCGTACTGGCCGCGATATGTTCAGCGATTCCGCTTTATGGCCTGGCGGCGGTCATAATCGAAGAAAACATGAACGCCATGGTCGGTTTCGCGATTGTCAGTCTGGCGGGTTTTATGCTTCTGCGCCTGCGGCCGCGGGATTTTAGCAGGCTTGATGTGTCTTAACGGATTCTGATATTCTTGGTACTAAAATATAAACAAAGCTCGATCTCACAAACGGGTTTTAATGAAATGACTCGTTTTTATTCGTATACGATCCTGCTTGCGCTAAATTTTCAATCGGTGAGACTAAATTTAGAGGGAAATAAATTATATCTTGATCATGCATTAGCGGTTTGAACCCTCATACCTGGCCGCCTGCTGGCTGTGGTACCTTGTTTTAGATCTGTAATTCCCCCCGTGTTGTCGGGTCGCCTGATCCGACAACTATTTAAATACTTACTCATTTAAGCAAAATCACTTTGCCGCTATTTTCAGCATCATTAGCTAATATCTTATAAAAATACACTCCGCTGGGTAAATTTCCGGCGTTCCATATAAACAGGTTGTCGCCTATTTGTTTACCAGAGATTAAAACAGAATCAACTTTTTGCCCCAGGATATTATAAATATTGATTTCTATCTCTGTTGGCTGTGAGAGATCAAATTGAAAAGTGATATTTTGATTGAAAGGATTAGGGTAGGCCTTAATACATAAAGCGGTAGTGTGCGAACGATGCAGGGAATCAATTTGATTATCGTTAATACTTGTTTGAATTCTGGGATTTAAATACAACTGCATGCCCAAGTTGTTAGATATCACTAAGTCCTTATCGCCGTCTTTGTCAATATCCGCCAAACAGGGAACTACCGTGTCATTGCGGTGTTCACTGACATAATTAATGAAATCATCGGTCACGTATGTCCACACAGGCGCTTCTGGTGTGCCGTCATTCCGGTAATAAAAGAAATTCAATTGTGTATTATTATCCGTGCGAACATCACCAACAAGTAAATCAAGATCGCTGTCATTATCGATGTCCTCTAAAAGCAAGTTGTAATAGTATCCATGGTCGAACTGATAAAGACCGAAATTACCAGCATATGTATATTGACCTAATTCTGGTGTGCCGTCATTACGATAGTAAGAAATTGTCCAGTTGTTAAGATGGCCAATCAGGATATCGTTATCTCCATCATTATCGAGATCGCCCGCTCCGACAGTAAAAGGCGTTTCTATCCGGCCGTCAGGAGGGAATAATGAACTACCATCTTCCCATTCCGGCCAAAAGCAGTCACCCAGATTCTCAAAATAAA
>CAZFSN010000124.1:0-9894 GCA_964521815.1 uncultured Ignavibacteria bacterium
TTTCCACTAATTTAGGCCGAAGGGGAGAAGTTTCAACGGATGAGCCGCCTGAACTTCTTAAACTCCCTAAGCCTTTTTTCTTTTTCTTAACAACCTTTTTTACCATCTAGTAACTCGCTTGTTGTTTTGTATTTATTTTCAGCCGGAAAGATGTCTCGACAATGAAATTAGAGCTTGCAGCCCAAAAATAGGGGCATCTTTTTTATTCCAGCTTTTTTATTATTTCCTTATTTTAATCCTTCCGGCCATCCGCTTCATTTAGAAGTATTTAAGCCTTGACGGAATAATCCGCTTGTATCGCTGAACACTGATTATAATTACTTCCGAAATCATATTTTTGTTCATGATTGCAATTATAAGCACCATTGCCTCCCTGAATTTTCTCTCGATAAATCTCCGCCTGTTTGATTAGGGAAGGCGCCCAGCTTTTTACGCCATCAGCATGTATATGAGTGTAGCAGGCCAGCGTATTATTGAATATCAAACCATCACGCTTATTACCGAATCCGGCGCCGGTTTCTACATCAAAACAACTTTTAATTTGGTTGAATCCGGTTCCAGCCTGATGTTGAGAAACGCCGGTGTAATGAAATTCATGGCCTTTTATCTTGGTCCCAACCTCATAGAAAGGATTAGTCAAATCTGCCGTTACCGAAGTATAACCATGCCCAACCGGCCTTTTGTTCATGACAAGATCAATCGGAAAGACGCCGGCCATAGGGTAGACGTTTTTCTTCCAGACCAACGCTCTGGATAGATAGATCAACCCGCCGCATTCGGCATAAATGGGCATGCCCATAACCGCGGCTTTGCGAACGGATTCCATCATTGACTTGTTGTCAACCAGCCGTCCAGCCTGTGTTTCCGGAAAACCGCCGCCAATATACAAGGCATCGATCTCCGGTAATTCTTTGTCCTCAAGTGATGATATAGCTATCAACTCCGCGCCATTGTCGGTCAGCGCTTCCAGATTTTCCGGATAATAGAAAGTGAATACCGAATCAGCGAAGTAGCCGATCTTTGCTTTTTTCTTATTATTATCATCAATAATATTTTGATCCGCTATCATAAGCGGTTTGGTATCATTGGCAATCGATAGAATTTTATTAATATCCAGATGTTTATCAGCTATTTGAATAAGTTTATTTTCAAAACCGGCCGCTTGCTTAAACTCGGCCGGCGTCACCAATCCCAGGTGACGGCCGGGGATAAGCGATGAATCATCGCCCAATTTGGGAATCGCGCCCAGGACCGGGAGATTACAATATTTCTGTATGGAATCGATTATTATTTGTTTGTGCCTTTGACCGGCAACTTTGTTTAATATAATACCCGCGAAATTAATCTCAGGGTCGAACTCCAGGCAGCCTTTGATCATAGCCGCCACGGTTCGGGTTGTCTTGGTGACATCGACAACCAGCACAACCGGGGCTTGCAGAAGTTTCGCAAGCCCCGCTGTACTGTGTGTTCCGGAAACGTCTTTGCCGTCAAAAATACCGCGATTGCCTTCGATTAGCGAGATATTGGATTTCCCCGCGTTTATCGTAAAAGTCCGATACACGTCCTCCGGGGCGACCATATATGTATCGAGATTCCGGCATGGCTGGTGGGATACATATGTTAGCCAGGCCGAATCGATATAATCAGGTCCTTTTTTGAAAGTAGAAACAACCATCCCCTGACGGCTAAAAGCCGCCGCCAGGCTTAAGCTGACTATAGTTTTTCCCGAATCACCGGCTAAGCCGGCAATCACTAATCGCGGTAAAATTGTCGCCATAAAAACAAGTAACTATCCGCTAATCGTTGGCGGCGCCTTCCCTGTGCGGAATCTCGATAAAACTTCCGCCGAAGTAAGTATAGACGCATTTACCTGAATCGATTAACTGCTTGATGGCGCCCTTGCAGGTCTGCTTATCGACCTGGTCGCCGAACATTGCTACCATGGCCTTGGTTAAGTCCATCGGTTTCAATTTCTTCTGACCCTGGGCGTCTTTCACCATGTTGAACATGGCTTCGGCAACTTCATCAACTGTTTTCGCCATATGGTCCTTCCTTAGAAGGTTAAGTGTGTCGACCTCTTAAAGGTCAATCCGGCATGTTTGAAATCATCAATATGTTCTTTCTGGAATTCAATACCGGACATTCTAAAGAACTTGGGCCAACCGATACGTTCGATCCATTCGCCCATTCTTTCATATTTCTTGGCATTCTTCGCCCAGAGTTCCACCAGACCTCTGACAGCTTGAGTAACCTCAGGCCAGCGCGGCGGATTATTCGGCAAGAACGGAATCGCCAGCTTCGAGAACATCGGTTCGTGACGGGCGTTGGAAACTTTGCCGCCAACCCAAATCGAGACGCCGTCGTTTAGCGGATCGTTCAATGTCATCGCCGGGCAAACCGTGAAACAGTTGGCGCAGTACATGCATTGCTCTTCGTTTACCTCAACCGAGGGGTTGCCGTCGACCGTTGCCGGACGGATAGCCGCGGTAGGGCAGGAGGCGCTGACGTTCGGAATTTCGCAAACTTTTTTCAGGTTTTTATGATCCACCCTCGGTGGACGACGGTGAATACCCAAGATCGCGATATCGGAGCAGTGCACGGCGCCGCACATGTTTAAACAACAGGCCAAGGCGATTCTGAGTTTGCCGGGCAGCTTCATTTCTTTGAAGTATTCGATCAGATCATCCATGACGCATTTAACGATGCCCGAAGCATCGGTAGCGGCCGAATGGCAGTGAACCCAACCTTGAGTATGCACGATCGCTGTGATAGAATTTCCGATACCGCCAATAGGATGTCCTAAAGCGGCGAGATCCTTAATGAGCGGTTCGATATTCTTTTCATCGGTGAGCAGAAACTCGATATTGTGACGGCTGGTAAACCTGAGGTGCCCGCCGCAATATTTATCCGCCAGATCGCAATAAATGCGGATTTTGGTTACACTGATCAGCCTGCCGGAAGCGGCTCTTACAGTATAAAGCTTGGCGCCGGATTCGGATACGTGAACCATAACACCGGGCTTTAAAATTTCATGATATTTCCATTTGCCGTAGTTTTCCTTGATAATCGGCGGCAAAAATCGTTCATAATGCGGAGGACCGTAATCGGTCCGTCTTTCTTGCGTTGCTTCAGCCATATCTATTCCTTTATTCCTTTATTTACCGGTTAATGGTTACGCTTCTTGTTCTTCCTCGTCATCGTCGCCTTCTTCGTAATACTCTTCATAGAAGACGTATGGATTCTCCCGAGGATGAGCGACCATTTCAGCGATTGGCTCAAGCTCGATAGCATCAAGGAAATTACCCATGCCAACACGCTGGATGAATTCGCCGACTCTTTCGCGGTTTTTGCCATCTTCACACCAGACATCCCAGATCCTCGCGACGAGGTCTTTTAATTCCTGATAGGGCGGTTCCATCTTATAGAATGGGATCATTACCGAGGATAATAAGGCGCCCTCGATAATCGGGGCTTTCGCTCCAAGCAGAATAGTGGCGCCGCGATCTTTACCCGGCCGAAGAGCCTTGGTCATGACATTGATACAATGCATACAGCGACGGCAATAACTATTATCGATATGGAGTTCTTTACCGTCCCAATCCATGCATTTGCCCGGGCAGTTGGCAATTACATCGGCTCTTATGTCTAAACCTTTGTCGACATACTCCCGCACGGCATCCTGATTTATCTGAATCGAATCGCGCCAGGTTCCGATAATCGACATGTCTGATCTGGCGATAGAGGCAACGCAGTCATTGGGACAACCGGAGAATTTAAATTTGAATTTATAAGGAAATGCCGGGCGATGCAATTCATCCTGGAATGTCATGGTAAAATCATGGCAAGCCGCCATAGTATCATAGCAAGCCCATTCGCACCTCGACATACCGCAACAACAACTGGGGGTTCTGACATCCGAACCGGAGCCGCCGATATCGAAATCGATTGCCTGTAAATCGGAGAATACCGGTTCGAGCTGCTCGGTTCTGGTACCCAGAAGGACAATGTCACCGGTCGAGCCATGCAAGTTCGTTAAACCGGAACCACGCTTTTCCCAGATATCGCAAATCTTGCGCAGGACTTCAGTCGTATAATACCAACCGGCCGGTTGGTTAATACGCATAGTATGGAAATGCGAAATATTGGGGAATTTTTCCGGCAACTCGGAATAACGGCCAATAACACCGCCGCCGTAGCCCATCACACCTACAATACCACCATGCTTCCAGTGACCGATCTTCTCATTGTAGGACAACTCAAGCTGTCCGAGAAGATCCGCGGCCATGGGGTTGTTTTTGGCGGCCATCTTGATTTCTCTTACGAAACTTGGCCAACCGCCCTTCTCAAGCTCATCAAGTTTAGGGGTTTTCGGAATTTTGTCTGCCATTGTATCTCCTTAAATTAATGGGTGCATATTCAAATCCCAGTTATTCATTATTTCCCATATATATTAATGCTACCGTTAAAAACCTTTTTTGTTGACAGCATTTTTTACATTTCTCCAACTCATCTGCTAACCTCCGCGAAATACTTGTTAACCAAATATCTCGCATCATACTTTATTAATAAAATATGTATGCTTAGTCAAGAAAAATGTGAAAAAATTCATTAACTTTTATGTTCATGTCCAATAAATTATAGCTTTTAGAAGATTATTGGTATTTCTCCAACTTACTTTATCTAATAATGTTAGAGTAAACTACTTCATTATTAAAGGTGATGTTTTATTTGATCCATTAAACAGCGAAATATCTATAATATATCGAATCTTTTATTATAGATTAATAAGTATATTAAATAAAAAACCCCCTAAAAATTAGGGGGTTTGCTATCAGCTAATCAAAATAAAAATGTAGTTACATACCTTTATAAGGGTTCGGGCCGACCCTCTCAATAACTTCAAGGAAGTCATCAAATATTTTCGGTATCTTTTCGAAATCGGTTATGGCCAACTCGTGTATCTCGACCCTATCTTCTTCTAAAACCAGCTGTTTGAGTTTATCCCGTACGTTTTCCATCCTGGTGTTGGCCATTTCGCTGCCTTTGATGAAGTGACATTGATAATCATCGCCTTTTTTGCAGCCGATAAGGATAACACCATCGAAACCGCTGGCCAGAGCATCGCTGACCCAGACGGAATTCATCGAACCCAGGCATCGAAGCGGAATGATTCTGAGCATGGAATTATATTTCATCCGTTTCATACCGACCATGTCGACCGCCGGCATAGCATCATTTTCGCAAACGAAAGCCAGAATTCTGGGTTTCTCCTCAAATTCATCGGGAATATTAATCGATTTAATCATTTGAGACATCATGTTCACGCTGTAATTTTTGAACGAGACGATTCTCTCCGGACAGGCTCCCAAACAGATTCCGCATCTGCGGCAGCGATTAAGATTTGGTTTCGGAGTGCCTTTGTCATCTTCATCGAGCGCGCCGAAGGGACATTCCTCGGTGCATCTCTTGCACTGAGTGCATCTTTGCAGGAAAAATTCCGGGTAGCTCAAATCGCCGGCCCGGGGATGAACCGCCGCGCCTTTGCCTATAGATTCGACCGCCTGGATAGCCTTCAAAGCCGCGCCGTAAGCATCGTTGGCGCCGGTCGCGAAATCCATCGGAGCTCGTACCGCGCCCGCGGCATAGATACCGGTTCGCCTGGTCTCATAGGGGAAACAGATAAAATGAGAATCAGGATAGCCGTATTTCAACGTCGGTAAGTCAGTACCTTGACGGTAGTTCAAATTCAGAATCTTGGCGCCTTGTTCGGCTCCGGCCGCTTCTTTTTTGCCGTCAGATGTTGTGGTTTCTTCTTTTTTCTCGGGTTCTCCTTCAACCTTGATGACTTCATCGACCTTGGTAGTCGGCACCATACCGGCCGCCAGAACAACCATGTCGGCTTTCACTTCGATATCTTCGCCCAGAAGCGTTTCTTCGACTTTAATTGCGATTCGGCCATCGGTATCTTTGGTTACGCCGGCAATTTCACCCTTGGTGAAAAATATGCCGTCATCGTTTTGAACGGTAGCATAGAATTTTTCATATTGCGAAGGCGAACGCAAATCTTTGTAAATAATATAAATCTTGGCATCGGGATAGTTTTCCCGGACATACAACGCTTGTTTAAGTGATACCCGGCAACAAACCGCCGAACAATAAGGAAGGTGGTCCTGATCGCGCGAACCGGCGCATTGAATAAACGCGATACTGTCAATCGGTTTGCCATCGGAGGGGCGTTTAAGTCCGCCGTTGTTCACCAAATCTTCCATCTGGATATTGGTAATAATATTCGGAGATATCCCATAACCCAGATGACCGAGCTTATCGGCCGGATATGGCTTCCAGCCGGTGGCCTGAATTATCGAGCCGACTTTCAATTCGGTCGTCGAACCGGCGCCTTTCAAAGAAACCATGAATTCACCCGGCTGGCCGGCGGTTTTGGCTACCTCAGTTGATTTATGGATGGTAATGTTTTCGTGCGATTCGATTTCTTTTATCAAAGATTGGTAATTGCTGTCTTCGGGTTTTTCGTAGGGTGGATGTTTGGGAAATACTTTCTTGAATTTAGTCGCCCAGCCACCCAGCTTATCTGATTTCTCGACGAGTATGACCTTATAACCGGCATCGGCTGATGCTTTAGCGGCCGTCATGCCGGTCATGCCGCCGCCAATGACCATTATATCTTTACTGGTCTGAACCTCCAAAGGTACCGGCGGTTCGCTGCTTTTTACCTTGGCGATACCCATCCGGATATAGTCTTCCGCCAGCATTTGCGTATCTTCATCATTCGGTTCGTGGCACCAAGCGACCTGCTCGCGCAGGTTCGTCCGATCGACTAAAATACTGGGACCGAAATCGAATAATTCAGGAAATACCCTGATCGAGCATGCGGCTATAACAACCTTATTTAAACTTTCATTAGCGATGTCGCTTTTTACTAACTCAATCCCCTCGGAACTACAGAGCATATCATGAGTTTTGCAGACAGCGACCTTACCCTCGCCGGTAGCGATTCCCACTAATTTATCGACATCGAGAGATTTGGCGATATCGCAGCCCTTGCATATGTAGCAGCCAACTTTCGGATCCATCGTCTACCTCCTTCTCCCGATAATGATCGCTTTCAAAGCCGCGCCCGTGGCATCCTGAACCGAGGCGGCAACATCAACAGGACGATTCGCGACACCCGCGCCTATAACACCGGTTGTCGGATCAGGGGCGATAAAGCCGTATTCATCCAGCGGCGTGTTTAAAGGCGGCGTCTGGTCAACCGTATTAGGTACCATGCCGGTCGCCAGAATAGCCAGATCAACTTCCGTCTTACTTATTTTGCCGGTCAGCGTGTTTTCAGCTTCCAGAATAACATTTTTTGTACCCGGTACCTCAGTAATCTTGGCAACTTTCCCGCGATGGAAATGGAGTTTCTCATCGCCCTGCATCTTGACATAAAAATCTTCCATTCGGCCCGGTGATCTGACATCTATATAAAATAAGTGAATTTCCGCTTCAGGGTATTGCTCTCTTATGTAAGTAGCCTGTTTCATCGAGGCCAGACAGCAAACGGCCGAACAGTAAGGGAGATGGTTTTCATCCCTTGAACCGGCACATTGCACGAAACCGACGGTTTTCACCTCTTTATTATCCGATGGCCTGAGTATTTTTCCCTGGGTTGGCCCGTTTTCGGAGGCCAGCCGCTCCATCATGACATTAGTTATTACATTATCATATTTACTGAATCCAAGGTTATCCAACTTATTGGCATCGTAGGGTTTCCAACCTGTAGCCCAGACAATCGCGCCCACTTTGGCGGTTATAGTTTGAGGTTTCATATCGAGTTCGATCGCGCCATATTCGCAAACCTCGACGCATTTTTTCATCCGTTCATCGCCGGCAAATTCGGGATCGACAACATAGCGTGGCGGGTAGGCCATCATATGAGGCAGGTAAATGGCTTTGGTCTTATCCAATCCATAGTTGAATTCATTGGTTCTTTCTATTTCGCAAACCTTCTCGCATTCGCCGCAAGCCGTGCATTTATCGTTTACGTAGCGCGGTTTTAGCGTGATAGTCACTTCAAAATCACCGGCTGAACCGGTTACTTTTTCGATTTCCGCCAGAGTGATAATCCTGATATTGGAATTCGATCTGATTCTTTTCAGATTAATTTCGACTCCGCAGGTTGGCGGGCAAAGCTTGGGGAAATACTGGTGCATCGCCGCGACCCGTCCGCCTATCGAGGGGGTTTTCTCCAGAAGTATCACATTTTTGCCAATCTCTGCAGTTTCGATAGCGGTAGTCATACCGGCAATACCACCGCCAACCACCAGAGTATCGGCTTTGATTAGATTTTCAACCGGTGCGCATTCTGCCATAATCTTCTCCTTGAAACTTACGCCCAACATTATGTGAGCTAATATGTTTCGCTTAGCTTGCCTTGTTAAATTTGTGAAAAACATAACAAACAAGGCTATTTAAAAAGGCCAGACCATAACCGGGCCAGCCAGATTTTTACATTTCGCTAAAATACAAATGCCAACGCATCTTTGTCAAGAAAATTAGGGGAAACAATGTAGGATCTTAATTATTAATTAAATAACTCATTTGTCGAAGACATTTTATAACTTGAAAAAAATATAACTTGCGGTAATAATATCAAAAAAATACTTGATGAAACCCGATAAAATATGCTATTGTTCTAATAATATTAATAAAAAGGAGGTTTAGCGCTTAACGTATAAATCAGATGGATACTTTTATTGATAGACCTTTCAGATGAAATTGATTAATTGATAAACATTAAACCAAAGGAGAATTCATGAAATCGAAGTTATTGGTGTTGCTGATTTTAATTATAGCGGCGCCCGCCTCATTCGCTATCGGCGACATAGCTGTTGGGCCATATTATGGCATGGTGATGCCGGTTGGCAATGACCTTGTTAAAAGCGGTATGATGTATGGCGCGCAGGCCAAACTCTCGTTGATCCCTTTGCTATCGGTCGGCGCGCATTACAGTTCGCGAAGCTATGGCAATCCTACTATTGAAACATCGTTTGGCGATTTTGAGTCCGATGGTGGCAGCGCTACATCAATGGGCCTGGATGCCTTTCTGGGCAAAACAGGCGGTATGATCGGTGCTAATATCTACTTTTCCGGAAGCTATGGGACTTTCAAATGGAAGCGGGATGGTTTTGAAGATATTTCAAAATCGTCACTGGCGTTTGGCCCCGGAGTGGAAATCGTCCTGCCGATGAAAATCGGCGTCGAGGGACGCGCTATGTTCGAGGTAGTTTCCACTGGTGATAAAGCGACCTGGAAAGCTTTGATGTGGTATGTCGGGGTCAATTATCATATTAACCTTACACCCAAGCCGATGTAGTTGAGGAGAAATGATATGAGAAAATTACTGTTGTTTGGCTTGATTGCCATTTTAGCCTTCTGGGTACTTAGTTGCGATAGCTGGGTAACAACGACTCAGACTTTGACCTACGTCATCGATACCCTTGGAAATACAGATGAAAATTTCGATAAGTATGTTCTCGATCTGGCTACAAATGAAGATTATCAAAACCATAGAGATCAAATCAGAAGTGTCGATCAAATTAGTTTCGTTGGTTTCATTGTTAATAACCGGGAAACCGTAGCCAATGCCGAATTATGGGTTGATACTGATACTATGCACAGTTCTGTCGAAGAAGTTGAAGCCGGCGCAACTATGGTATTTACTTTACCTGAGTCATTTGCGGGGGGAGGGGTTACAACCTGGGTGAATTGGGAAGAAGGTTTGACTTACATGGAAAATACGGATTATCTTAAAGATTTAATCATGAACGAAGGCACGTTCGCCATTTATGCGATGGCTGATGATCCTCCTTTCGACATGGAAATTCAAGCCGA
>CAZFSN010000125.1:0-9815 GCA_964521815.1 uncultured Ignavibacteria bacterium
TTGCGTAATCTCTTATATTATTTTCATCTAATCCTTTTAATTTATCTTTAAAAAGGTAATTGCAAAATCTTTGATTACCATTAAATCTGGGGGTATATCTCGATGTTATTATAACTTTAGCATTATGATGATAATCTATTTTCTGTTTTCCTCGAAATTTCAGGATTTCCTTCCGGCTATGATAATTCTTTTAGCGGCTTGTCTAATCGTCATGCACCCGCGGATTCTGGATAAACTCATTAATTTCGGCTTGAAACTTATTAAAAAGCCGCCGGTCAAAATCGAATTCTTGTACCGCGACATGCTACTTTTTTTCCTGATGTATATCGGAGTCTGGCTGTGTTATAGCCTGGCCTTTTACGTTCTGGTAAAATCGATTACGCCCATTGATATCAATTTCTGGCGGTTCAGCCCTATTTTGCCGATGTGCTGGGTAGTCGGTTATGTCATGTTGTTTGCTCCCGGCGGTATCGGTGTGCGGGAGGGAATGCTGACATTGACTTTAAGCGAGTACATGTCGCCGGAAGTCGCCCTGGTTATCGCATTAGCCCAGCGTATCTGGACATTATTAGTCGAGGGCTTGAATTTCGGACAAGCGATGATGATAAAATCTGACGCGAAGAAGATTAAAAACAAGCTTTAAATCTTGCAGCCGCCAATTAATTATCCTCAAGAAAATAGCATGACATTATCGGGGAAACGGCATATATTGAAAGTCGGTAAAAGATTGAAGTGTCATAAATCCTGGAGTAAATTATGAATTCAAATAAGCCGTCAAAAGAAGCGCTCGATTTATTCGAAAACCTACCGGGCAAACCGGCCTGGTATTATTTCGCGATTTACCTGATCGTGGTCGTGATCTTGTTTCATAAAACCCTGTTCTCGCCATCGCATTTTCTTTATGGCTCCGATTTTATCGAGGCCGGCGGCGTATTTTTCCGAACCATGCTTATCGACTATTTCCGGACTCATCTTACCTGGCCGGTCTGGGACCCTTATATTCACGGCGGGATGCCTTTTATCGAGGGTATACACGGAGAGATTTTCTATATTCCGAGTCTGATAATCTATCTGCTGTTTAAGCTTACCTTCGCCTGGGGTTTAATTTTAGTAATCCACATTTTCCTGGCCGGTATCTTTATGTATATGTTTCTAAAAGAAATGAAAATCCGCGGCATGGTGGCATTTTTAGGCGGATTTATGTACATGATGGCGCCATTTTTGGTATCGCTGGTTTACGGCGGTCATAACGGCAAGATATTCATTATCGCTCAAACTCCATTGATTTTATTTATTTACCACCGGGCTTTTACGCGTATGAAACTCATCTATTACATTATTCTGGCCTTCTTGATATTTTTGGGCATCACCACGTCTCATATGCAGATGGCTTACTTTATGTTTGTCACTCTGGGCCTGTATTTTATAACGACTACTATCCAGCGCTGGCGTCTCGATAAAATAAACCCTGTCAAGCCGACCCTGTTATTTAGCGCGGCGGTAATCCTGGGTTTATTGATGGCTTCATTACAGTTTGTCGCGCCTTACCAATATTTACAGAAATATTCGATGCGGACTCTTCGCACGCAAGGTGAAAATAAATATGAATACGCTACCTCCTGGTCGATGAATTTCGAGGAGGAGGGGGCCAATTTCTTCCCAGAATTCTGCGGCGACAATATCCAGGGCCAGAGATCGACTTATTGGGGACCGAACTATTTTAAGCTCAACGCCGAGCATTTCGGAATATTAGCGTTATTCCTCTCGGTTTTGGGAATCGGGCTATGGCAGCGTCGGGGCAAATGGTTTTTCTTCTGGACGGCGATAATCGCCACGCTCTACGGTCTGGGGGCGCATACGCCGGCGTTTCGCTTGTTCTATCTGATACCGGGCGTTAAAAGTTTTAGGGCGCCGGGGATGATTAATTTCCTGGTCGGTTTCTCGGCTATCACGCTCGCGGCGATGGGGCTGGAAAGCTTTTTTCAGGCGAAAAAATCGGATAAGCAGACGCAAAAAACCTGGCGAATTTATACATACATCAATATAGGTTATTCGGTCATCGCGTTTTTGATAATAGTTTTGCAGATGGGTTTCTTTAAGATCTGGTTCGCCATATTCGGGATGCCTGATCCCCAGAAAGTTCAGATATTGGGAAAAAACCTCGATTTGATCACGCTGGGCGCCGTAATCAGCCTGATAGCGGTCTGGGGTTTGTATTTTCTGCTTAAATTAAATCTCGATAAAAATATTAAAGCCTGGCTGGTCATTGCCGCACTGGCCGCGTTTACTTTTATTTACATGTGGCATTTTGATTCCCGCTTTATCGTGCCATATGATCCCAAACCGAATTTCGCCGATACTCCGGTAGTCGACTATCTAAAGGACAAACAAAACGATGAACAATTTCGGGTATTAGTGATACCCAGAACGCTGCCCGATTATTACCTGGCCTATCACGGTATCGAGGAGCTGTCGTTTACGGCTATGCATGGCAACCATCTGGCGACATTCGAACGTCTGGCCGGCAAAAGAGACGGCACCTCCGGCTTGATTTTTCAGCCGGTGCAAGATCTTCTAAACGCCCGGTATTTTCTCAGCAATCAACCCCTGCCGCCGCAGTTTTTCAAGCCTGACAGATTCAGAATGATCAAAAAATTCGGCAATATTATGGTTTATGAGAACCTGACCGCTTTGCCGCGTGCTTTTCCGATATATCGTTACACCGTAATCCCGGATGAGGATCAGATAATCAGGATTTTAAGCGATACGACTTTCGATTACAGGTCGATAGTGATTTTTGAAAAAATGCCGGACAACCCCCCGCCTGTATACGATGACTCCCTGCGATTCCCGGTAATACCCGCCCGGGTTTATGATTCGGATAACAGCAGTTTCAAGGTGGATGTCGATATGGTCGAGGATGGATATTTGTTCTTAAGCGAAAACTACTACCCGGCCTGGCATGCCTATGAAAATGGCAATCTCTTGACGACTTTAAAGGCCGACTTTAATTTCAGAGCGATACCCTTGAAAAAGGGCCGACATACGATCATATGCAAATTCGAGAACCGAACATTCACGGCGACATTCGATATCAGCCGAATCTCTTTTGTCCTTATGATTCTTGTCCTGGCAGGCTTGATTATAAAAGAGAAATATTTCAAGCGAGAAAATTAACTTTTTACATCCCGGCCAAAGCTAAAAGCCGATCCGGTTTTGCTGAATCGGCTTTACGATTACTCAGTCTATTGACTGATCTGGAAAGTTATTATTTTTTAAATTTTCAGGTTTTAATTCAACCGTTACCCTGGTTATGCGTTGCCCCTCGACTTTCGTCGCCGTAAATTTCAAACATTTATAATCGACTGTGGTACCCTGCCTGGGTAAACTACCGACTATATCATAAATTACTCCGCCGACTGTTTCGAACTGGTCCTCGGGAAGGTCCAAATCCAGTTCCTCATTGAGTTCGGCTATAGGCAGGCTGCCTTTTACGGAAAAATGCGTATCATCCAGTTTTAAAATAGCCGGGTCATCCTGATCGTACTCATCTTCGATTTCGCCGACAATCTCTTCCAGAATGTCCTCCAGAGTAATCAATCCGGCCGTGCCGCCATACTCATCGACCGCGATAGCCAGATGCACTTTCTGTTTGCGCATCTCTTTTAGCAGATCCGACACCTTTTTATTTTCGGGGACAAAATATGATGGGCGCGTCTCGGTATTAACCGCGATATCCCCGGAATTAAAGCCATCTACGAATATGTCCTTTATATAGAGTATGCCTTTAATATCATCGAGGGATTCGCCAAAAAATGGAAATCTCGAATGGCCATATTTTTTTACTAATTCGATAATATCCTTCAAAGATGCCCCTTCCTGGATGCCGACCATATCAACGCGCGGCACCATGATCTCCTTAACCGTTGTCTGGGGCAAATCGACGACGCCGTGAATCATATCTTTGGTCGCTTCCTCAAGAATGTCATCCTCGGTCGATAGATGGCTGGAAAACTCCTCGATAGACTTTTCTATAAAAGCGTCGCGCTGGCTCGGAGAAAGCTTGGAAGCTGTTTGCTGGGAAAATTGTTTTAAAAACTTTTTCAGCGAATTGATAAGTCCGCTTCGCTGATCACCTCTACTGGGAGGTTCAGAACCTTCTTTAATTTCCATTAACTTGCCTTTTTAAAAATCACTTAAATATTTTTCCTGTATTTTCCACATTTTTTTCTTCTCGGAAGCCTTTTGATCATCGTATCCTGACAAATGAAGAAAGCCATGAACGCATAATCGAGCGACTTCTTCAAAGTATTCGACTTTAAAATCAGCGGCCTGTCTGTAGGCGGCCTGCAAATCGACATAAATCTCACCTTCAATATAATTATTAGCCGGGTTTTCCGCAAGATTGAATGCTAAAACGTCTGTCGGCCGATTTACGCCTTTAAAACGGTAATTAAGCCCGCTCATCTGTCTATCATTGTTAAATACGACAAGTATCGAACCGACAATATTTTTTCCCCCCGCGATTGAACGCAACACCTTGCCAATTCTGCGGATAGGCAGTTTAAATCGTTTATCCGAAAAAACAAACGCGAGTTTTATGTCGGGACCTCCTTCTTTTCCGGATATTTAATCCGGCGGTGATGGAAGGCTATGAGGACCCTGACGAAACTATCTTCGATTTTCTTGAGGTCGCGAAGGGTCAAATCGGAATTTTCAAGCAAACCCGAATCGAATTTGTCCATGAATATCCTGTGAACCAGGTTTCTGATCCGGGCCGGCTTTGGATCATCCAGCGTGCGCGATGCCGCTTCCACGGAATCAGCCAGCATGACAATCGCTACCTCTTTTAGCCGTGGATTAGGGCCGGGATATTGAAAATCCCTTATATCGGCTGAATTATCCTGTTCCTTGTTCGCTTTATCATAGAAATACGTCATGACACTTGTACCGTGATGACCGGTTATAAACTCGATTATGCTCTTCGGTAAATTATGTTTCATGGCCAGCTCGACACCCTCTTTTACGTGAGCTTCCAGGATCATGGCTGACATCGTCGGCGCCAGCTTTTCATGCTTGTTGACCACGCCGGTCTGATTTTCAACGAAATATTCCGGCTTCAACATCTTGCCGATATCATGATAATATGAGCCTACACGGGCCAGAAGCGAATTGGCGCCGATAGCCTCGGCGGCGTCCTCGGCGAGCGTACCGATCATTATGGAATGATGATAGGTACCGGGAGCTTCAATCGCCAATCGCTTGAGAAGCGGCCTGTTCAAATCGGACAACTCCAGCAACGTAACATCGGTGGTTATACCGAAACCGCTTTCAAAAAGAGGCAATAGCCCTATTGTCAAAATAGGCGACAGGAAACCATTTACCACCGACAGCCAGACATCCCTGATCATTTCCGGGGTAGGAGTCAGTTTCAGAGATTCGATAATATATACCGATCCGGCATAAGTCAGGCACAGATATAAAATCGGGCGATAAAATTCATTGCGATGGCGAACTCTTCTGACCGAAAAACCGGCGACTGTCCCCGAAATTATCGTAACCCATGCAATATCAAGCTTAAACCCCGATAAGACCCCTACCAATAAGCCAAGCGTTATAGTTAAAGCCAGGCCGATTTCCTCATCATATAAAATAGTTGCCAGCATCGAGGCTATTGTCATGGGGACAAGATATCGTGATAAGTAGTCTTGAGAGACAACGATATTCAATAGCATAACTTCAACGCCAATCAGCAAGGCGAACAACAAAAGATTGGTGTTCGATTTAAATATTTGAGGCCTGAAAAAGTAAAGGAAAAAGACGAAGAAAAGAATCGGAAAGGCGACAAAAAACAGCCGTCCCAAAGGCGGCAGAAGGAAAGTAAGGATACTCTGGCCTTCTTGCCTGGAACGTTTATATTTCGCCAGCGATGCCAGTTTATCACGATGAACTGTGGTGACCCTTTCATTGGCTTTGATTATCAGTTCATCCTTCAGCACGATACCTTTGGTTTTCTGAATCGCGTCCAGCTCCGCCTTGCGAGTTTGTTCGGTCTTGTCTTTATCGAAGATCAGGTTCGGCTCAAGAAACATCATGGCAACGGCGGTGATCGCGCGGGCCGCGCCGGTATTTCCCTTGGCGTAAATCTCAGCCTGATTGGCGATAAATATCCGCGCCAACGACAAATCGAAGACTCGATCTCGGGCAACCGTCCTGGATTTGACCGGGTCGCTAATCATTACCAAACCCGAACTCTCCAATGGAATCGTGCTTATATCCCGCACGATTCCCCTTGAAAGCAAACTATCGACGATGGCGATTACCGAGTTCTTGACCAAATCAGATTTGCTCAGGATAGCCTTGAGTACAGTATCGGATAATACAGGATACTGGTTTTTTAAAATATTATTCGCCCTGGCATGATTTAATGAATCAGCCCGAATAGAATCGACGAAATCGAAGAAGCCGTAAATTCGGCTTGAGACCATCTGAGTAAGCAAGGTATCAAAACTTAAAACCGGCCGCAAATTTGAGATAACGATTTCTCTGTCTTTTTCGAGTTCTTCCGGGCTTTTATAAATGAAAAACTCAAAAGGCGCGCGAATATCCTCGGCGGCGATTTCATTCAAATTGGGAACATCCAGAGGCAAATATACTTTTTCTATCGGATATATAAAAGCAATACCCAAAATAAGCACCGCTCCTATCAGGACAGTATAAGCCAGATGCCTGTCGAAATGCCATGAACTCTTCTCGTTTTCCTGAAGAATTTCACCCGGTTTTAACGGTTTACTATTACCCTTGCGCGGAAATTTCATTTTTTATGCTTTTCGTATTTTTCATAAGCTTTGATAATTTGCTGTACCAGCCGATGCCGGACGACATCATTTCTGGTTAAACTTACGAAAGCAACGCCTTTAATATTGTTTATAATTTTACTTATATGAGGTAAACTGGATTTGCTTCTATCCTCAAGATCTATCTGGGTAATATCGCCGGTCACCACCGCCTTGGAGCCCAGACCCAGACGGGTCAGAAACATCTTCATTTGACCATATGATGTATTCTGGGCTTCATCAAGTATGACAAACGAACTATTAAGAGTTCGGCCGCGCATAAACGCCAGCGGAGCGATTTCGATTTGTCCCAATTCAATTAACCTTTTTATTTTTTCAGCCTCGATCATATCATGTAAGGCGTCATAAAGCGGCCTCAGATAAGGATCGACTTTAGCCCTGATATCCCCGGGCAAAAAACCCAGCGATTCACCGGCTTCCACCGCCGGCCGGGTTAAAATAATCCGATTCACCCTTTTCTGTTTGAACGCCATAACCGCCATAGCCACAGCCAGATAGGTTTTGCCCGTGCCGGCCGGCCCGATAGAAAACACCAGATCATTTTTTTCAATAGCCTGAACGTATTCGTTCTGACCGATTGTCCGGGGTCTTATCGCTTGATGCGTTGTTAGCGACAGGACCAGTGGTTCGACATCCAGAATCTGCTCATTAGGACCGGTCCCGTTCTCCTTGACCATCGTAATAGCATAATGAATATAGCGATCGTTAAGTTCCCCCGTGGCCTTAAGATGATCGCTAATATCTTTCAATACCTTCTCAACCGCTTCAACCGCCTCATCATCGCCCTGGATTTGAACCCAATCGCTTCGCGCCGTAATTTGCACCGGAAATTCAGATTCGATTATCTGAAGATTGGTGTTCTGAAAACCGAACAAAAGCCGTTGGTCCACATTTTCAATAAATATTTTCTTCTCAGTCAATTACCAAAGCCTCTTATTTCTTCAGGGCCAAACCAAGTTCATCCAATTGTTCTTTGTCGATAGGCGCCGGTGAACCATCCATAAGCGAGCGTCCGCCGGTCGTCTTGGGAAACGCGATAACGTCCCGGATCGATTCACTGTTTGTCATCAAAGCCATAATTCGATCCAAGCCTGGGGCAATCCCGGCATGCGGCGGCGCGCCGAATTTAAGGGCTTTAAGTAAAAAACCAAACATCTTTTCCGCCCGTTCATCGGACATGCCGAGTATTTTCAATATTTTCTGCTGCATCTCGGAGCGATGGATTCTTATACCGCCAGATGCCAGTTCCATGCCGTTACAGACCAGATCGTACTGATTGGCGTGTATTCTCGCCCAGGGATGGTTTGGGTCATCTAAAGCCAATTTCGAGCCAAATCCCTCATCGAGCAGAAACATATCTTCCTCGCAGGGTGATGTCACAATATTATGCATGGCGTCGAAACGCTTCAAATCGGGATTATATTCGAACAACGGAAATCTATAAATCCAGGCGAAACGCCATTGGCTTTTATCGATCAAATCATGCTTTTTGCCCAGCGCCAGCCTCAAATCACCCAAGCAGGGCAGAGCTTTTTGTTTGCTATCGGCCACGATTAATATCAGATCATTTGAGCCGGCATTCATCTTCTCGATTATCGAATTTAGTTTTTCCTGGCTCATGAATTTCGCGATCGGCGATTTAGGGCCGTCATCTTTTATAGCAATATGAGCCAGACCCTTGCCGCCGGATTTCTTGACTACTTCCTGCAGTTCATCAAGGTTTTTACGAGACAGGCTGCCGCCGCCTTTTAAAAGCAATCCGCCAACGAATCCGCCTTCAGCTATAACATTGTCAAAAACGCTAAAGCCGCTGTCGGTGGCAGTCCCGGTCAAATCGATAATCTCCATGCCAAAGCGCATGTCGGGCTTGTCAATACCGTATCGAGCCATAACCTCGTCATAAGTGATTCTCGGAAATGGAATCGGTAATTTAACTCCGAGGATTTTATCATATAAATGGGCCATCATCCCCTCGATAACGCCAAAGATTTCATCGATACCGACAAATGACATCTCCATATCGATCTGGGTATGTTCCGGCTGACGGTCGGAACGGAGGTCCTCATCGCGTAAACAGCGGGCGATCTGAAAATAGCGGTCAAAACCGGAAACCATTAGTATCTGTTTGAGCAACTGCGGCGACTGCGGCAGAGCGTAGAACGAACCCTTATTCACGCGCGATGGCACCACGTAATCGCGGGCGCCCTCAGGAGTCGATCTAATCAGAAGCGGCGTTTCGATTTCGGCAAATCCCAGGCTATCGAAATATTTCCTGATTTCAAGTACCGCTTTATGACGTAATAAAATTTTGTCTTTCAATACCGGCCGGCGAAGGTCGAGGTAGCGGTATTCCAGGCGAAGTTCTTCCGAGGCGTCGACTTCATCTTCCACCAAAAACGGCGGCGTCTCCGATTGGCTAAGAATCTTCAAGCCGGAGGCGGCTATTTCAATCTGGCCGGTTATCATATTAGGGTTTTTGGCGTTATCGGGGCGAGGCTGCACTTTTCCCTCGGCCTGAATCACGAATTCGTAACGGAGCTTCCTGGCCCGTTCGATTAAATCCGCCGGACGATGCTGAGGATTGAAGGTTATTTGGGTAATCCCCCAACGGTCCCTTAAATCGATAAAGATAACCCCGCCCAGGTTGCGCCAGCCGGCTACCCAGCCGCACAGGGTTACCTGTTTGCCCACATTTTCAAGATTGAGTTCGCCGCAATTATGCGTACGATAACTGGTTTTAAAGTCTGTCATCAGGGCCTTTCCATCTTGCCTTCATCAATTATCTGAACTGTATGTCTACAAATTAGTTGATCCGGCCTTTATCAATAAGTCAACATATCGATAAGAGCCTGATTATCAAATAATTATTTACAATTATCGACCTGTTTATATCATTTTTGAGCTATATTTACTATCAAGTCAACATCACGCATATTTCTTCAAACGTCTCTTATCGGC
>CAZFSN010000126.1:0-9781 GCA_964521815.1 uncultured Ignavibacteria bacterium
CACCATTAGGTGTGTCTGTACGCAATAAATATGGCAAATTACTCAGCTATAACCGAGCCTGGCAAAGGATCTGGAATAGAAATGATGAGGATATCCGAAATTATATGGCCGTTGATAGGGCCGCTCTGGAATTTGATAAAAAGGATGATTATCTAAAACAATGGCATTCCGAAATCAGGCAGATTTATGAACGAGGCGGATATCTTCATATCCCGGAGGCCCGGACTCTTTACCATGATGCGGGCAAGGAGCGTTGGGTATCCCAATTTTTCTATGCTATAAAAAATAGTGATGGCGATGTGGATAAGGTTGTCATCTTAACAGAAGATATAACTGAACGTAAAAAGGCAGAACAAGCGCTTCGGGCTAGTGAAGAGAAATTCAGAGAAATCGCGGAGATGGCTCCGGAAGGTATTTATGAAATCGATAACGAAGGGAAATTGAATTACGCGAATCGCCAAGCTTTTAATATCATTGGTATTTTGCCCCAGGAAATCGACAAGGGTTATAATGTATTTAATATATTTCATGAAAATGATCTACAGCGAGCTAAAAGTAATTTGAGAGATCTGTTGGCTGGGAAAAAGACAGAACCCAATGAATATCTGGCTAAGAGAAGCGATGGCAGTGTTATAAATCTATTAATACATTCTTGCCCTGTTTTTCACGAAGGTAAAGCTGTCGGTATCCGTGGTGTGATTATAGATATTACGGAGCGCAAACGAATAGAAAACGCTCTTCGTAATAGCGAAACCCGCTACCGTACTATTCTGAAGGCGGCGCCTTTATATATTTACGCGATTGATTTAGAGGGAATTATCACTTTTATTGATGGTAAGCTGCTGGCTGCGAATGGCTTGAGTTCAAAGGACGTTGTCGGCAAAGCGATTTTTGAAATTTATAATTTGCCTAAAACAAGAAGATTATTCGAGGCCGCTTTGAAAGGCAAGTTCACTCATCTGCAAAATGTTTTAGGCAATAAAACATATGAATCTCGATTGGAACGCCAGTTTGGCCCGGATGGCGAAGTGATCGGGCTTATCGGCATTTCCACGGATATCACCGAAATAAAGAAAGCTAAAGAGGCGTTGCAGGATACCGAGACGAAATTCCGATTGCTTTTTGAAAACGCCGGTCAACCGATAGCATCTTTAAGCCGTGATGGCGTTTTTTTAGCCATTAATAGTACCGCCGCGGTCTATTTAAACGGCAAGCCGGAAGACTTTATCGGCAGATCGGTGAAAGATTTGTTTTCTAAAAAAATCGTAGAAAATCATATGCAAAAAATCAGACAAGTTATCGATTCGGGCGAAAATAATATTGTTGAAGATAACATAATCATAGAAGGTCGAACCATATGGTTTATTATGAGCATTCAGCCGATTATCGATTCCGACGGGAAAATCAATTCGGTATTACTTATCGCTAATGATATCACCCAGCGAAAGCGTTTGGAAATTCGTGATAAGGCTAAATCTGAGCTTCTAAATGATCTTCGCCATACTAATAAACTGACAGAATGTCTTCAATTCGGGTTTAAGGCTATTCAAAAAGCTCAATTATACAATCGATCAATTATTATGCTTATTAATAAAAACAACGAAATTACGCATTATAGTCAGATCGGAAATTTAAAGCCCGAAGAAATCGATACATTAATAGCTTTGCAATCCAATAAAATCCTTTTTAAAAGAATAAGCCAAAATGGTTTAAAAATAGGCCACTCTTATTTCTTACCTTCAACAGCCAGCATATTTAAAATCAAAAATAAAAAAACAAAAAGACAGTATTATGCGGACGCTGACAGCGAAAAATCATGGCAAGCCGCCGATCAATTTTTCATTCCTTTAATGGGAGAAAAAAATGTACCTGAAGGCTGGCTGATCGTCGATTCTCCTGTTAACAGCAAATGGCCGGCCAAAGACGAAGCAGTGTATTTGGAAGAATTGGCAGATATAATAATGAAGAAAGTGCATGAAATCCAGTCTCTGGAAATTCTTCAGAAAGAGCGATTGGCTCTTCAAGAAAAAAATATAACGCTAAGAGAAGTCTTGGCCCATATTGAAGAAGAGAAAATGGAGATTAAACACCAGGTAGCCAGAGAAATTGAAAACTCCTTAATCCCTATCATGAAAAAATTAATAAAAAAGGATGGCAGTCTTAATAAGACTTGTTATAACATTTTAGAAAATGGTCTTCAAGCCCTGGCTTCTTCGGCCGGGACGCGCAATATTCTTTCCAAGTTATCTCCAAGAGAGATAGAGATTTGCAACATTATTAAGACAGGCGCCAATTCGAAAGAACTTGCTAAAACGCTAAATATAAGTTTGGCCACAGTTCAGAAACACCGCGAAAGCATTCGCCGAAAACTTGGTATTACCAATAAAAATGTTAATTTAACAACGTATCTAAAAGGGTAATAATACGTATATTTATATAAGCATTCATTAGGTAAAAATCTCGTGTTGACAAAACCAGTACATATACCTTAATTTTAAACACACAGGAGTACTACGAGGTCGTGGTTTTATTTTAACCTAATAAATTTTTTAAAAGGCGGCAATAGCACCCGGGGGGAGTGCTTTTGCCGTCTTCTTATATGTAACTTTATATTTATTAAAAGATTACGGAAATAATTAAATTATGGATATTTGAACTGACAGAGCCAACCCTATTCTGTACAAAAAAGGCGCCCGAAAGCGCCTTTTTAGGTTCAAGCAAATCATTTAGGGATCGGCATTAATCGACCAGTACTTTTTCCAGTCGTTCGGTCAGGTAGTCTATCTCTTTTTCGTTAATAACAAGAGGTGGAGAAATCCTGATTGTGTGGCCGTGACTATCATTGGCCAAAACTCCCAGCTCAAGAAGTTTTTTGCAATATTCCATCGCGTTGCCGTTGTTCACTTCGATACCAATAAATAATCCGCGACCCCTTACCTCTTTAACATGATCGGATCGTTTGGCGATATCATCGATCCTGGCTTTTAGAATCTTCCCCATACGGGCTGAACGTTCGGCCAATTTCTCTTCGATAATAACATCCAGGGCGACATTGCCGGCCACGCAAGCCAGGGGATAGCCGCCATACGTGGAACCATCCTTGCCGGGTTGAAATGCCATGTCCATCAATTGCGAGTTAGTAATGAATACCGATAGCGGGACCAGACCTCCAGAAATTGCCTTGCCCAGGATGATACCGTCTGGAATGACATTTTCATGTTCAAAACAGAACAATTTGCCGGTTCGGCCAAGCCCGACCTGTATTTCATCAAAAAGAAGCAGCAGATCGTTACTATCGGCCAGATCTCGTAAGCCTTTCAGGAAGCCTTCCGGCGGCTGATACATACCGCCCTCGCCTTGCATGGGCTCAACCAGGATGCCGCAGGTGTTTTTATTGATCGCTTTCTCAACCGCTTTCAGGTCACCATATCCGACTGTCACGAATCCGGGCGTAATCGGCCCAAAGCCCTCTTTGTACTTCTGTGAACTGGAAAATGACACTACCGTAATCATCCGACCATGAAAGTTATTATGAAACACGATGATTTCCTGTTTGCCGTCGGGAATGCCTTTGGCCTTATAACCATAATACCTGGCCATCTTGATAGCCGTTTCGACCGATTCGACGCCGCCGTTTTTGGGCAAAACCTTGTTGCCGTTTTCGCCAAAGCGAGGAGCCAACTGGGGCAGTATTGTCGCTGATTTCTTGAGAAATTCTCCCAGGGAATCGGTATAGACCACGTTTGATATAACCGAGGCGTAATCGCCCTTAAGAGCTTCTACCAGCGCCTGAACGATACGGGGGTGGTGGTGGCCCGGATTAGCCGCCGAATAAGCGGCCAGGCAATCGAGATGTTTGTTGCCATTGATATCTGTCAGCCAACAGCCCTTAGCCTGTCGTACGACCATCTGAAGCCGGCCATAATGATGAGCGCCGAATGTATTTTCATATTTAATTATATCATTATCGGGGACCTGGCAAAAGCCCGATATATTATTCTTAATTGTGTTTATGTCAGTCATAATCACTCCTTTCGGTTTTATGTAAATTCAAAGATGTATAGTGAATGTGGCAGGCAAATAACTAGAGCTGGCCCTTAAGATAAATTCGCCATAAGATACCGCGAATCAGGCGTTTAGATACTTCGCTATTTTTAGTCCGTTTTGCCATACTTTTTAATATATATTTTAATGCCTGTTTGTCAAGATTAATAACTTCCCGGACCCCTTTTTTGTTCTTCCTGATGTTATTAATTATCGGTTAAAAGTCGCTTTTATACCGATGAAAATTCTTAATCAATATCACTTAAATTATCCTTATTTTAATACGAAGAGGAAGCCGGAATGTTACCAATAATATCGTTATATTTACTGAAAGGAGAATATATCATTCGATCCGAACTTATTATCCTATATTCCGATTTCCCCAAAAGCCTAATCTTAATGAATTACATCAATTTAATGATATAAGCATCCTTATCTTGACAATTTCCACCGGTGATTATAAGTTGCCATCATGCAACCGATGCCGCCGTACCAAAGGCGAATAATATTGGCCTTAATCGCGATTATTTTAATCGGCATAAGCTTAAAACTGGTTGACAGGCAAAGGCAGGCCGTGCAATTCGATATTAAAGGCTTCCTTGACGGGTATAAGCACACTATCGAAGTCGATACATCAAGACCGAATATAGAGGCATCAACCAATGCCCTTATTCAGCCGAAAGAAATAGAACCGGGAGATAGTACTGCAATTGAACCTGTTTCGGTAGTCAATATTAATACGGCTGATATAAGCCAGATTCAGAAATTGCCGGGAATAGGGCCGGTTCTAGCTCAAAGAATAGTTGACTATCGAGATTCAATCGGCCATTATGAGAAACCGGAAGACTTGTTAGGAGTTGCCGGAATTGGCGAAAAGAAATTATTAAAAATGGAGCCATTTTTAACGTTTTGAAACAGCTAGTTGTAGATATAAAAGACGGCTTTATAATATTAGCCACCGGCGGCGATTCGGAACCGGACTATATTAAGCTGGATTTTGATGAGACTCAATTCGGCGATTCGACTGGGGATCAATCGCAATCATCATTGGGCTTGATAGGCCTGGGGGGACAGCAAATAGCCAATTTATATAATGAAGTTGATAGGATAGTGCTGGTCGTTCCAATGCGATTTTCTTTAATCAAATCAGTCTCCATCGATCTGGCCGCTATTGAATTATATGGAGATGAGTTTTTAAGTTGGGAAGCCTTACAGCAACTCCCCGGCGAACTCGGAGAATTTGCAACCGGCTTTCACAAATTGCGGCCAAGTTTTGATCGAAAGAGCCTGAAATACCTGTTTTACGCTTCGGCCAAAGATTTTATAGATGTGCTGTCCAAATTCGTGCTGCCTCAGGCCGGTCCCGAATTGAGAATCGAATCAGAAGCATTTAGTCTTCTCAAGATTATCGAACTAGCATCGGATAGACAGGGATTTTGCGCGGCTATATCGCTTGAACAAAACGGCGCGGCAGTTGTAATTGCGCAAGATGGCGATTTTATCGCGGCCAAATTTATCTTCGGGGATAATATCTCTTTAGGTGACGAAATAAAGTATTATGTGCTGGCCCATTCTTCGACCGACAACCGACCGAACTTACTGATTTGCGGAGATTTGGCTTATCTGGATAATCTGGGCGCGATCGATTGGGCGGATATTCTCGAATTACCTGAATCGCTGGGCCTGACTATGAAAGAGGGGATAAGCGATCCCAGCAAATTCGTGGTTGCCGCCGGTTTGAATCTTAGAAGTGATGACCGGGATTGAGAGTTATTTCCGGGAAATTTCGGGGCAGAAAGCTGACAGGTCCGAAAGGCGATCAGTTTCGGCCGACTTTGGACCGGGTTAAGGAATCGATTTTTAATGTCCTGGGCGCGGATGTGATAAATAGCAACGTACTTGATCTTTTTTGCGGCAGCGGTTCTCTGGGAATCGAGGCTTTATCGAGAGGCGCCCGGCATTCGGTATTTGTCGATAAAGATAAGCAAGTACTTAGTATTGCCCGCAAGAATGTCGACGCGCTTGGGGTTGAACAATTATCGAGTTTTTGCTTATCGGATGTTTTCGAATATTTGGAAAGCTCGGCAGTTCATGATTATGATATTATCTTCGCCGATCCGCCATATGACAAAATGTATGGCAGCCGCTTAGGAGAACAATTGTTAAAATGTGGTGTAATCAAAACAGGCGGTATATTTATTCTGGAGCGATTTAAGAAAGATTTACCGAAAATGAATAGTCTTAGTTTAGCCAGAAAATTGGCGTTTGGGCAGACTGAAGTTGATTTTTATATAAGAGAGGAATAAGATGAGAACAGCTCTCTATCCGGGCAGTTTCGATCCGGTGACGCATGGCCATACTGATATTATAGATCGGGCGCTGGCGTTGTTTGATCGATTGATCGTGGCGGTGGCGAATAATACATCGAAAAATACGACATTTACCGTGCAGGAAAGACAGGATATGCTTCGGGCGATATTAAGTAAAAAGCCTGAAATCGAGATCGTCGAGTTTAATGGCCTAACCGCGCATTACGCCAAAGAGCGAAATGTCGCGGCTATAATCAGAGGTTTGCGGGCGGTCTCGGATTTCGAATATGAATTCCAGATGGCTCTAATGAATCGTCGCCTGGTGCCGGAGGTCGAAACGGTTTTTTTAATGCCGCGCGGCAAGTATGCCTATTTATCGTCGACTCTAATAAAGGATGTCGCCCGGTTTGGCGGCGATATCGACTTGTTCGTTGATAAGCCGGTGGCGGAGATGCTCAGGAAGAGGCTGAAAAACGGGGGATAGGCTGTTTGGGGCAGACGAGGACGTCTGCCGCCCACTTATTAAGATTGCAGGTTATGAAAAACTTCATTCACAACAAAAAGAAATACAAAGTCGATGAGCACGGTTACTTGATAGACCCGAATCAATGGGATGAGAATTTTGCCGAGGGCATGGCGCCTAAAGTGAGAATACTGGGCGGTTTGACTGAAGAACATTGGCAAGTCATTAGATTTATCAGAAATTCATTCGAAAAAATGAATGTCTGTCCATTGGTTTATGTGGCTTGCCAGGAAAATAATTTGGGACTGGGAGATTTAAACCGGCTGTTTCCGACCGGCTATCATCGAGGAGCCTGCCGGCTGGCGGGCATTTCTTACCGTCAGGAGTATTTCCAGAAAAACTGGCTTGAAAACAATCTGACCCAGATTAAGGATGATTATAAACTCAAAATTTATGGCATAGACGCCCGCGGGTTTTTAGTCGATCCATCACAGTGGGATGAGAATTTTGCCTTAAACAAAGCGTTCGAACTGAAAATGCCCGAGCTTTTAACCGACTTTCACTGGCGAATAATTTCATACCTTCGCCGAAAATTTACAGCTTCCCACGCTATCCCTACATTCGCGGAGACATGCCAAGATAACAAACTCGATATCGATAAATTTAAGCAGCTTTTCCCCGATGGCTACCATCGGGGGGCGATTAAACTGGCGGGTTTGAGACTGGAAGATTAAATATTCTTCGCCTTCTTAATAACCGGAGGTTTTCATGCAAAATATAAAACAAAATAGATTATATGAAGATCTAGTCCATCTCTGGCCATTTTTGAGCCCGCCGGAGGACTATGCCGAAGAAGCGAAACATTGGCGGGAAATATTACGCGCGAAACTTGGCTCGGGGAAACATCACATCCTGGAACTCGGTGTCGGCGGCGGCAACAATTTATCGCATCTTACAGGCGAATTCAAGGCGACGGCGGTGGATATCTCCGAGGGGATGCTTGAGCATTCCAGAAAGCTCAATCCCGATGTCGAACATATCGTGGGCGATATGCGGTCGGTTCGTCTAAACCGCAAATTCGACGCGGTCATAATTCATGATGCTATCGGTTATATGTTTACCGAGAATGATTTATTGGCGACATTCAGACAGCGGCGGCCCATCTGGATAAGGGCGGCATATTTATCACCTCGCCGGATTTTAGTACCGAGACGTTCACCGATCCAATGGTGCATTATAGTATCCGTAAAGGTGGCGAAATAAAACTGACTCATATAGACTATACGTTTGATCCCGATCCAAACGATACCGAGATCGAAACGGTGATGACATATTATATCCGCGAGAACGGCAATCTGCGAATCGAGCAGGATTTGCACGTTACTGGCCTATTCCCTATGGAAACATGGCGGTGGCTATTCGTGAAAGCCGGGTTTGTCTTTGAATCTGTAGATTACCCTGTGCATGAAGATAAACGGCAGGGGTATTTGTTTGTGGGGGTACTGGGGGGATAGGCGAGCAGATTGGAACTGCAGGCTATTCCGTCAGGAAAGGATGAACGAAGGACTTAGTCCGCCTGATGGCGCGGTAAAATGTTAGGTGATGAATGAATTCCTTTAAGTCAGTGGTGCTATAAATGAAAATTGAAGCTGTATGTTTCGATATGGATGGAACGCTAATTCGGAACACCGATTCTGTAAGCTATCTATGCGTGCTCAATGGCAATTTGGAAGCATTAAAGGAAATCGAAAAGCTTGAGAGCGATGGGATTATTTCCTGGATCGATGCAGATTATAAAAAGGCATTGCTGATTAAAGGTTTGTATATTGATGAAGTAGAAGGCAAGTTCAAAAGCAACATGAAGTTTATTCAAAATATAGATCAAGTATTAATGTATCTAAGGGAAAGAGAAATAAAGTCGGTGCTGGTTACAGCGGGACCGATACAGGTCGCTAAAATTTTCGATGCGCAATTTGGTTTTGATGGTATCTATAGCAGTCTATATGAGGTGATTGACCGGAAATTTACGGGAAAAATTATCAGTCACTTGGGTAATGAAGGCAAGCTGAATTGCTTGGATGACTTCTGTTTGAAGAACAATATTAGCCTGAATCACTGTGTGGCAATTGGTGATAGCGCGTCGGATATTGATATCTTCGAAAGATGTGGACGCTCAATCGCGATTAACTATTCCGATGCAGTAATAGGAGAAGCATCCGAATACATAATCACTGATGATCTTTCTGTCGTAATAGATATTTTAGAATCCTGGCTTTTAGAATAAGTATAGTATGCTAAAGTTGCGCAAGCTAAAAAATATAAAACATCAAAACCGCCGGGATCTTGATCTACGCCTGCTTCTTTTCAAATACAACCGTCAGCCCGCCTCGCATTTTCGGCTGGTCTATTATCGAGAATCCGGCTTGATTCGCTGTATCCTTAGTTTCTTTAAAATCCTCCGCCGAGATATGCGCTTTAGGCTCGACAACATACAGCTTGCCTCCGGGCTTCAAGGCGCGATAGATTTCATTCATCAGATTTTGTATATCAGGCACTTCATGAACGACATAAAAAGCCAGCGCGAAATCGATCTGACCGGCCAGGTCATCTATCTTAAGGCTGTGTTCCGAACAAACTCGCGAGTCGATCCTGTCAGTTAGGCCGGCGCGTTTGGCTCGCTTAACCAGATTTTTAATCATTATTTCCTGAAGGTCGACGCTGATGACCTTGCCATCAGGACCAACCATCCTGGCCATAGCCAGACTGAAAAACCCCATCGCGCTGCCGATATCCAAAACGGTCATACCGGGCTTGACATAATTAGCCAGGATTTTCCCGGGATTTTGAAATAAATTCCTGATCGGATTGGCTAATATGTAGCCAAGATACCAGGGACAAACTCTTCCAGCCAATTTATTACCTCCGTGATCCCGTTGGAAATACATTCAGAATTCAGTTTTGCTCG
>CAZFSN010000127.1:0-9666 GCA_964521815.1 uncultured Ignavibacteria bacterium
TTATTTGCTCCTTGTTGGGTATTCTAGGGGAGAGACGAAAGAATAATAATAAAAGGCGCCCGCGAACATAATCTCAAAAATATCGATATCAGCTTGCCACGTAATAAGTTGGTGGTAATCACCGGCTTGTCTGGTTCGGGCAAATCCTCGCTGGCGTTCGATACGATTTACGCCGAGGGTCAGCGCCGCTATGTCGAATCGCTGTCGGCCTATGCCCGTCAGTTTCTGGGTTTGATGGAGAAGCCGGATGTCGATTTTATCGATGGACTGTCGCCGGCAATTTCGATAGAACAGCGGTCAGCCGCCAAAAATCCGCGGTCGACCGTCGGCACGGTCACTGAAATTTATGATTATCTCAGGCTTTTATACGCGCGCGTCGGGATTCCTCATTGCTATAAGTGCAAGGAGCCGATCACCCAGCAAACTGTCCAGCAGATAGCCGATTCGATCATGGAATCGCCAACTAACAGCCGGGTTAATATACTTGGCCCAATTGTCCGTGGCCGCAAAGGTGAATTTAAAGATGTCCTCGATCAAATTCGGCGAGATGGATTCATTCGCTTGCGGGTAGATGGCAAAGCGTTTGAAATCGATGAAGATATTCAGCTCGACAAGAAAAAGAAACATTCAATCGAGGTCATAGTCGACCGCCTGATTATCAAAAACGGTATTCGCAAACGCTTGACAGATTCACTGGAAACCGCCCTTAAATTAGGTTCCGGCCTGGTAGCTGTCGAGACTATCGGCAAAGGCGAACGGGTCTATTCCGAACGTTACGCCTGCGAAAAGTGCGGTATCTCATTCGAGGAACCATCGCCCAGGATGTTCTCGTTTAATTCCCCTTATGGCGCCTGCCCGACTTGCTCGGGTCTGGGCACCAGGATGGAACTCGATCCGGATTTGATAGTACCCGATAAATCTATCTCTATCGCCGAAGGAGCCGTTATCCCATGGGGAATTCCCCGCGGCGGTTATTATTTTGGCCTAATCGATGCTGTTGCCAAACACTATAATTTTTCACTCAATACTGCTTTTGCCGAATTACCGGCTAAATTTCAAAAAATAATACTGTACGGGTCCGGCAAGGATGAGATCAATTTCGTTTTTAATCATTCCGACGGCCGCGGTCGATGGGAGCATTTTGACCGGTTTGAGGGGATAATTAATAATCTTAAGCGGCGCTACCGTCAGACCAAATCCGAGGGCGTTCGCACCTGGATCGAGCAATTCATGTCGATTAAGCCATGTGACGCCTGTGATGGCGCGCGCCTTCGACCGGAAGCGCTGTCGGTTATGCTCAATGATTATTCAATCGCCCGGGTTACCGCCATGTCGGTCAAGCAAGCCAGAGATTTCTTCTCGAAATTGAAACTCAATCGCCGGGAGACGACGATATCTCGCCAGATTTTAAAAGAGATTAACCAGCGCCTCGGTTTTTTAGTCGATGTCGGCCTGGATTACCTGACTCTGGACCGGGCAGCTATGTCGCTATCGGGCGGCGAGGCTCAACGTATCAGGCTGGCTACCCAGATCGGTTCCCGCCTGGTGGGCGTTTTGTACATTCTCGACGAACCATCGATAGGCCTTCACCAGCGTGATAATAACCGCCTTTTGAATACCCTGACTATGCTGCGTGATCTCGGTAACACAGTGATAGTAGTCGAACACGACCGTGAGACTATCGAGACCGCCGATTATGTAATCGATTTGGGACCCGGCGCCGGCTTAAAAGGCGGGGAGGTTGTGGCCGCCGGCACGCCGCTGACGATTAAGCGTTCGCCAAATTCAATTACAGGCAAATATTTGTCGGGCAAGCTGTCCATTCCGGTTCCGCAGAGACGTCATAAAGGCAATGGCGATTATATCTCGCTTCGCGGGGCCAGAGGCAACAATCTGAAGAACATCAAGGTCGATATTCCACTGGGCGTTTTTGTCTGTGTTACCGGTGTTTCAGGCTCGGGCAAATCGACCCTGGTCAATGAAACTCTTTACAGGCTTATGGCCCAGAATTTCTATGGCTCAAAAACCGCCCCGTTGGCTTATGATAACATAATCGGCTTGGGCAAGATCGATAAAGTCATCGATATCGATCAATCGCCAATCGGCCGTACGCCGCGATCTAATCCCGCCACATACACCGGAGTGTTTACTCATATCCGCGACCTGTTTTCGCAGTTGCCTGAATCGAAAGTCCGCGGCTACAGTCCCGGCCGGTTTTCGTTTAATGTCAAAGGCGGGCGATGTGAAGCCTGTGAAGGGGACGGTATTATCAAAATTGAGATGCACTTCCTGCCGGATGTCTATGTACCCTGCGAGGTCTGCAAAGGCGCCCGGTACAATCGCGATACGCTGGAAATTAAATTCAAAGGCAAGTCAATCGCCAACGTTCTCGATATGACCGTCGATGAAGCGCTGGAGTTTTTCAAGCATATCCCGGCCATCAATCGGAAACTCGAAACCCTGGCTAATGTCGGTTTGGGCTATATCCATCTTGGCCAGCAAGCGACTACTCTATCGGGCGGTGAGGCTCAGCGGGTTAAGCTTTCGACGGAGCTATCTAAAGTGGCCACCGGTAACACGCTGTACATTCTCGATGAACCTACCACCGGTCTGCATTTCGATGATATCCGTCAGCTTCTGCTGGTACTCAATACCCTGGTCGATCGCGGCAACACTGTTTTGGTAATCGAACACAACATGGATGTGATCAAGACCGCCGACTGGATTATCGATTTAGGCCCCGAAGGCGGCGATGACGGCGGACGAGTCGTCGCGGCCGGGACACCCGAACAGGTAGCCAAAGTCGAAAACAGCTATACCGGTCAGTTCCTGAAGAAAGAGTTGAGGCTTGAGTGAGGATTATCGGGCTTTATTTTTCAGGTAATCAGCAGAATGCCCTTTAATTTAAATTAGGGCTTTTTAGTTTCCAGACTTTTTTCAGGAAATCGTCTAAAAGCCCGCTTTCGATGAAGACGTTTAATGCCCCGGAGGACGTTTCCTGGTCCATGCCCCAGATTAAGACCCGATTCTTACCGGGCTTATCATCGCATTGAATATAATAGCGGTAATCTTCACTAATATATATAGGCAATTCATTGACCAATTCGGCTGTTACCCGATTGACCCCAGGTCCGCCGATTGAAATAGTCGGACAAGCCTGGATTATTTTATCGCTTCTAAATAAAGCATCGGTAATAACGATACTTTTACTAAAAGGCGTACGTTCAAAACCGCCGGTTTTATCTATTTGCTTTTGAAGCCAATAAGCCAATGGCCGATCTTTTTGCTCCGGTTTGATACCGGCCCCAACGACGATAAGAATCGTCTCGTTTACATCTAATTCCTGAACTGACACATTACCCCCAGTCTCTTATTATCTCAAACTTTTATTTACCCGGATTGTTCCCGGATCGCCTGGTCAGCGCCGGGAAATATTAAACAGGGGTAAATCCTGTTATCTTTTAACACTTTCTGAAAAAACGAGTTGCCTAAATGTTACCTCGATTAAGGCTGGGAATATAAAAGAAAAAAATAGCTATTAATGATACCCGATATTGACAAAATATGTCAGCAGTGACTGAAATCTTCTCCTAACGGTTTGACCGCCAATATGCATTGTACATGTTACGGGCGTACATATCATCAGGATGTTCGCTCAACCAGTAATTTAACATTTTCAATCCAAGTTCCGTCTGATTCGTTGTCGCGTACATGTAGATGAGTCTGTATACCGTTATCTTGGAACTGGGATCGATTTTGAATGCCTTTTTATAGGCGCTGATGGCATCCGCGTATTCCTGTTTCATGAAATTAAGTTCCGCGAGGAATTGATAATACAGCGCGATTTCCGGCCATGCCTCGGTAGCCCCGGTTATTTTACTGATACCCAATTTGAAGATTATTTCGGCGCTATCCGGCATATTAGTCGATTTGTAATTATTATACAGGTCGATATAAGATTGATAATAAATGGGGAATCTGTCTATCGCGTCCAGAAGTACCTGTCTGGCTTTAAGCGTGTCGCCTTTCTGAGTGTAGAACGCGGCCAGCTCCAAAAACCTTTCCGGATATGTAGTGGTCAGGCCAACGTTATTTTCATCTTTAAAAACGCTGATATCATCCACGCCGCGATAGCGATAAACGTTGTAAATCAAATCTTCGGTTCTCACCGGGTCGAGCGTATCGGTCACTTTCTCCGGCATAATTTTCAGGGCCATGGCTTGCCGGATGCATAATTCACCCAATGACCAACGATTACTTTCGGGCACCGAGGTTGAAAAGTAGATGGGGTATTTCCATTTATTGGCCAGTACGATATGTTCGATCATTTGATCCTGGACTCTGACTACCTGGCCGGAACGGGAATCCTGAAATGCTGTCAGATAACGCGTTCTGCCTCTAATCGGATCATAGAAAGGTTCTTCGGGCCGATAAAGCGTTATTTGTCCCCGGTGTTCATATGGCAGCCAGAGAATCTGCTTATCTGTCAAAGTAATCGGAACGCCCATCTGGTTTTTCAATTGAAGTATATACCAGTCGGTATTTAAAAGCGACAGGTTGATGACGCGGACATCTTTACGGACATTTTCCACCTCCTGCAAATACCAGAGTGGAAAAGTATCGTTATCGCCATTAGTAAAAATGATGCCGTTCTCATCACAGGAGTTCAAAATATTGTAGGCATAATCCGGTGGAGCGAAATCGCCGGTTCTGTCATGCGCGCGATAGTGATAAGTTAAGGTATCTACCGGCATGAGTAAAATAATCCCTAAAGCCAGGGCCCATATCAGATAAGCCGACCAGTCGGGAATCCGGTTTTTGCACCAGCTCAAAATCTTGCCCAAGATCGTGGAAAAACCGACTCCAATAATGATAGCGAAGTAAATAAAAGCCGGCGTATAGAAATAATCCCGATCCCGAACCTCCAAATGATCGACTTTGGTGCCATCGGCAAAATTAAGATACATTATCAAGCCTAATGAACTTATTAGAAATATAGCGGCCAGTAAAAAGCCATTTTTAAAACTTTGGCGAAGAGAGATATACATCCCGAACAACCCGATTAAAAAAGGCAGGTAGCGCAATAAGCCCCAGATTTCGTTTGAATATTGGTCCTTAAAATAACCCCAAAATCCCATATGCGGATAGGTGCCGAATTGATTCCTAAGCTGGGCGCGGCGGGGAAACATGCGTGTCACCATCGATTCCTGGCCGTATTGCTTACGTTCAAGATACGATTTCAGGCGCGACCAGTTATCGGGATTGTTTTCGTTGATAGCCGGTTTTTCAGCGGCCCGTATCGGGATATAGATATGAGGCGTAAATCCAATAATGGCGGCCACCATGATAGCGAAATACAAACTCCAGCCGTGGCGCGCTTTGCTTTTTAGCGTGAAAGCCTTATAACCGCAAAAAGCCGCGAAACCAAACATCAAAACAAGCCAGGTCTCAATTTGCAAATCCATCAAAGCGGGAATCATCAATTGAAGAGGCAGATATAAGGGCGTGGCGAATGAAAAGAAAATTCCCCAGCTTACCCAGAAACGCCAATCGCGTAATTTGGTGTTGTCAACCAGGGCGATGTAAGCTATCAAAGCCGGCACTATTAAGAATACGGTCAAGTGAATAGCGATTGAAATAAACAATAAATAAACGACCCCTATCAGAATTTTATCATTGCCGCCAGCCGCTTTCTTTTCGCTCCAGATCAACATCATGTAGGTAATTATTGCCATCAGCAGCATAGAGGCACCATAAACCTCGGTCTCGACAGCGTTAAACCAGAATGTCGATGAGAAAGCCAATATCAAACTGCCGGCCATCGCTCCCCCGAATATTCCTATATAAGACAGGAAGTTGTCTGATTGCTCAAGCTGATCGCGAAAAACGATTTTTTTTGAGACCTTAACGATAATGAAATAAGCGACCACAACTGTCAGGGCCGAACTGAGGACAGACATAAAGTTCGTGTTTAGAGCCGAAGTGCTTAATAAGCCCAAGACAATAAAGAACCGTCCCAGTAATACATAAAGCGGTGTTCCCGGAGGATGGGGGACGCCAAGGATTTGCGAGCTGGCTATGAATTCGCCGCAATCCCAAAATGAAAGGGTCGGCGCCATGGTTTTGAAGAATACAATAAAGCTGATAACAAAAGATATCAGCGCGCCCAGATAAAATATGATTTTAAGATTAGTGCTTTTCTGCCGCATACTTCCCGTATCCTCCTGTTTATAAAATCTTAGAATAACTATTACTTAACCCATTGTCAACATATTACAGGATCGAATGTCATGAAAGCGCTTTTAGAAATCGACCGGCATAAATCACTTGACACCGAAACTATAAAGGACATATCGTGTGTTTTAATTTTGAAAAGAATGGAGGAATAATGAGAAAGCTAATAATTATTGCCAATATCTGGCTTCTATTTGCGCTTTCGGCTTATGCCGGGGAAACACATCAGATTACGCTCGATAACGGGATGGTCGTGATTTTAAAGGAAAATCACTCGACGCCTATGGTGGCGTCTATCGTTTGTGTCCGGACCGGCAGCAAATTTGAGGATCAATCTAACAACGGGTTCACGCATTTTTTAGAACATCTTCTTTTTAACGGGACCGATTCACTTGATCGAATCGAGCTAAACGAGGGCTTCAAGGATCATGGCGGGTACATTAACGCTTTCACCCAAAAGGACTTAACCGGATACCTATTTGTTATCCCTTCGATTTATTCGGAATACGCTCTTAAAACCCAGGCCGATCAGCTTTTCAATTCGACCCTGCCGGAAAGTGAATTTCCCAAAGAACGGAAAATCGTAATCGAAGAAATCAAGATGAACTATGATGATCCCGACAATCAGGCTGAGATGTTTTTCGATTCCTTGATCTATCAGGGAACTCCATATGCCAGAACGGTATTAGGGCCGATTGATGTCATCGAGACGATTCCGCGCGAAAAAGTGCTGGCTTACTACAAAGAGCGATATTTGCCCAATAACATGATCGCCTTGTTCATAGGTGACTTCAAAAGCGAGGAATTTGCCAAACTTGTGAATAAATACTATGGCAAACCCCAACGAGGAGTTTTGCCGGCTGAACAGACATTCGCTATAAACCCGCCTTATACGAAAAGTATTCACTCTTTTGAATATTCCGGCGAAATAACTAAAATCCATTGCGTGTTTCCCGCGCCCCGTTATGATGATCCTGATTATTACGCTATTGATATGCTGGCCCAGATACTCGATTCGGGTGAGAGTTCACCCCTTTATAAAACCCTTACCCAGGGCGATGATCCTCTGGTCAATGAAATGTCATTTTATCTTGAAGCCAATAAGGATTTTTCGCTTCTGCATTTCACGGCTTCGCTTAATGACCCGCAGAAGATCGAGCGTGTTGTTTCTGTCACCGCGGGGTTTTTAGCCGGCCTGGCCGATACTCCCTTCGATGAAAAAACGCTTAAACGGATTGTCACAAAGAATAAAACTGACAAAATTTATCTGGAGGAAAAACTTCATTATTACGGCATAATGCAGGCGCCGATGCTGGTAAATTTCGGCTATGATTATATAAATAATTATGTGAAGAATCTAAGCCAGGTTACGCCTTCGGATATCAGCAAAGCCGCTCACAAATATCTGGGTCAAAGAAAATTTCTGGCTATGGCCGCGATACCTTCAGCCGGGGAGGAAAATTAAATGCGTAAATTTTTGGTTATTTCAGCTCTAAGCCTGAGCCTGTTATTGCCTGTTTCGGCATCAGCCGACAAAACGGATAGCTACCTTCGCGAGGTTTTGCCCAACGGTTTGACGGTTATAGTCAAGCATAATCCCGATTCGCGCGTATTCGCTATCGATATTTTGGGGAAGAATCGGGCTGCTTGGGAAAAAAGCGATCAGGTCGGTATCACTGACTTTGTCAACCGAATGCTGGTTAAGGGAACCGCTCACAAGACAGCCGAAGAGGTGCAGGCGGCGCTGGATGATATCGGCGCCAAACTAACCACTAATGATATACCTTATATTCCCTATGATGATAGATATACCTGGCGGGCGTTTACGTTTTTGAAATTCGAAACAATCGATGAGTTCGCTCGGGATGGTATAAAAATCCTGTATGAAATCGTTTCCGAACCGTCTTTTCCCGAAGAGGAAGTGGAAAAGACGAAAAATCAGGTCATGGGTATAATAGGAATGAAATCTGGTTCGACTTACCAAACCTGCGGTGATCTATATTATAGCAAGATGTTTGAAAACAACCCCTTATCGAAACCGGTACTGGGTACCAGGCATAGCGTAGCCGGTTTCACAAGCGCCGATCTGGCCTATCATCACAAGATATTTTACAATCCGCCCAACTTAATTATGACCGTCGTCTCCAATGAAAACCCAAAGCTGGTCATGAAATGGATCAAGAAACAATTCAAGAACCTGCCGCCTTACCCGGTGGATCTCAAGAATTCCTCGATACCCACCGCCGTCAAAAAGATGGGGGTTCTCGAAACCATGCAGGCGATGGATAAAGAACAGGTTTATATTGATCTCGGCTGCATCGTCCCAGGTCTGACTTCCGAAAATTCGACGGCGCTGTCATTAGCAATAGAGATTTTATCATCTCGACTGCAATTGGATCTTCGCGAAAAACAGGGACTGGCTTATTCCGTCGGGGCCGGTGTCCGTTATCTTGGTGATTTCGGCTGGTTTACATGTTCTATCGGGACCGGTTACGAGAATTTTGAGATTGCCCGGGATGGCATCTTAGCTGAAATAGAAAAGCTGAAAACGGAACCAATCGATCAAGCGGAATTAGATAAGGCGCGTAATTCACTCTGGGGTTCTATGTTGATGCGCAACATGAGCTGTATAAACCAAGCTTATAATATGGCTTATTATGAGTATGTCGGGGTTGGTTACGATTACGATGACAATTACAGAGATCGTCTCGATAAAGTTACTATTGCCGATGTTCAGGCGTCGGCAAAAAATTTCCTGGACACCCACAATTATGTGCTGGCATATGTAGGCCGGGTGGCTGCTGACCCGCAATCTCTGGAGGATACCGATTAATACGCTAGTCTGATTATTTGAGAAGCGAGTCGCGGTTTCAAACGAAGTGAAAAAGGCGATTCTTAATTGAATATACGAAAGGGATCGTGGTCAACGATCCCTCCAGAATGTTGACAAAAGGGTGATATTAAATGCCCTTTTATTTTTTGGGTAAGGTATTTTTAGTATTTTAGGAATTCTGAATTTAGACGGGTGGGATTCGATTATTCGAGTCTAAGAGCGATTCTGAATCTTCTTTGCAGCCATAAATGAAATAAAAAACGCCAAAGTTGGCAGGCCATTTTCTTGATGTTCATAACCAACGCGGTCATGAGACACTGCCCGGTTACGTTCTTAAGCCCCCTGAATCGGGCATATCTTAAACCATGAAGCTCCCTGGCACCGGCGAAACTTCGTTCGACTGTCTCAGGCCGCTTACGCCTATATCGTATTTTCTTTTTCTTAGCCATAAAAATAGGCCGCTCGCCAGAAGACGAGCGGCCGAAAGCGAATTAGTGTCTTATTCCGTAGGTGAAGTCGGAATAATCTTGGTTCCGGTTACAACAGGATTATCACAGAACGGCCAACCTTCAGGTAATGGATTAGGTACATCGCCGATG
>CAZFSN010000128.1:0-9659 GCA_964521815.1 uncultured Ignavibacteria bacterium
ATTAATCAATCAAACAAAATCAAGGAGGTTGAATGAAAAAACTGACTCTGCTTCTGACAATTGTCTTCATGTCGTGGATGACGATGATCGGCTCGGCGGGGCAAATCGAGGATATCCTGGCCGAGGCTGATACCTGGATTATCTCCGATACCGCCCGAATCATGTCGTATATCGACAGCTGTACGCAGGTGGTGGATAACAAGCTGGAACAGTCGCCGTACTGGGACGAAGCATATCGAGATCTGTCGTTTCTGATGGGAATTGACTATGTCACCTCGCCCCAGATCGACAATACCGGGCGAATCTATTTCACTATGAGAATTACCGGCGAAACCGGGCATCTGTTCTATATCGATAAGCCGATGAGCTGGCCGACCCAGCTTTCGCCCAATAACTGGCCCTCCGAGGGTTACTCGATCTGGAGCTATAAACCGCACCCATCCGGTGATTACGTGCTTGTTTTGGCCATGAAATACGGCAGCGAACGTCACGATATCTGGAAATTCAACCGCGACGGCACATTCAAGCCGCTTCTGGTTGATCCGAACATCCGCTACGCCAATGTTGTCTTTAAAAACAAAGATGAGTTTTTCCTGTCGGCTGACGATCAACAGAACCAATATTTCTGCAAATATACGATCTCCGCCGGCAAGCTCGATACATTATATAAGGACGCGGAATGGGCCGGCATTGCCGATTATGAGGACGGAAAACTTCTCTGTGTACGTTCCTTCTCATTTTCGGAAAGTCAGCTTTTTATCCTCGATGAAAATACTCTGAAGACCATGGATATGACGGACAAGGGCAGTTTCGGGGAAGCCTATTTCAGCGGCGACGGTCGGATTATCATGACCACCGATAAAAAATCAAAGAAGGACGAGTTTAACAAGCTGGTGGCTATTGATATCAGCAAACCGGAGAAGATGACGGTAATTTATGATCCCAAGATGGAAAATTCCGGCTTCGAGTATATCAAAAAATTAAAAACTGTCATCATGACTTTAAACAAGGACGGCTATTCTGAGTTGGTGGCTTTCGACTTATCCGGCAATCCGGTTAGCGTTCCCAAGCTGCCGGTTGGCGTTCTCTCCGGCGGCGGCCCCTATGATGAAAACGGTTCGACTAACGATCTCGGCGATTTCGTCTATGGCTTCTCCTCGCCGAACATCCCGCCGTCTATATTTTATTTCAAGCTTGGCGAAAATAAAATCACTCAGTTAGCCACGGTTTCGACCTTTGGTTTTGATTTCTCAAAAATAAAAGTTGAGGCCATCCGCTATCCATCCAAAGATGGCACAATGATACCGGCGCTTTTATATTCTCCTGTAGATATCAAAATGGACGGCAATAATCCGGCAATCGTCGAGTACCACGGCGGCCCGCCGCAACAATGGCGGCCATATTTCCAGAGAAACCTGGCTTTTGCTTTGGCCAAAGGAATAGTATTCCTGCGTCCCAATGTCCGTGGTTCCGGGGGCTATGGCCCGGCTTGGGAGAAAGCAGATAACCTCAAAGGCCGGTTCGCGGCACTTGGCGACGCCGAGGCGGCAATCGATTATTTAGTCAATCAGGGTTACTCCGGCTACAACCGGATTGGTATCTGGGGCGCGTCCTACGGTGGCTATACGGTCAATTACCTGGCGGTCAATGCTCCCGATAAATTCGCCTGCGCTATCAGCCAGGTCGGTATCGCCGATTTTGACTACGGCGAGACTCATGGCGATTTGGGCGGCCAGAAAATCTGGGAAGAGGAATTCGGCAAGATTGGCAGCAAACTGGTGCACGATCTGTCGCCGATCTGGAAAGCCAATAACGTGCAGCGCCCGATATTGATCACTGCCGGGTTTTATGATCCTCGGGTTTTCCCCGGCGATCCGCGGCGGTTCGGTTATCTGTTGGATAAGCTCGGCAAAGAAGTGTACTACCTGGAGGACACCAGGTCCGGCCATAGCGCCTCTACTAAGGAGTCGATCATCAATGAGTATAGCCAGTACTACACATTCTTCTTGGATCATATCATGAAATAATGTTTGCTTAAATAAGCCATCAGGTTTCCAGTCTGATAGCAAGCCATTGAAGTAACTTAATCGGGTCGCGCTCTTTGTGACGTGACTCGATTTTTTTATAAGGAATTAGTTCACCGGTTTTGGACGATCATTTGCCGATCCAGGGTATTTCTGATGGCCCTGCCCAGAGCCTCTCGAGTATATGGTTTTTTGATATATTCCCCGCCGCTGAGTCTCATTATTTCCTGGACGCGATCAGTAGAGGAAAAGCCGCTGGCGATAATCGCTTTTTGTCCGGGATGAATTTTTATTATTTCCCTATAAGTATCAAGTCCATCGAAGTCATTTTCCATTATCATATCCAGCATGACAATATCCACTTGATGATTACTTAGATATTTGACGGCCTCTCTACCGTTACAGGCGGTCGCGACCTGATAATTCATGCTGGTGAGAAGTTCCGACGCTATTTCTCTTTGTTCTTCCATATCGTCAACAACCAGTATTGTTTCGGCGCCTTCAATTTCTTGCACGACTGTCGTATTCTGTTCGATTTTATTCTCCCCAACAGGGAAATAAAGGAAAAATTCGGTTCCCTTGCCGATGTCGGATAAAATATCATAATAAGCCTTATGATCTTTGACAATGCCATAGACAACGGAGAGGCCTAATCCGCTGCCGCTGGTACCCATTTTCTTTTTCGAATAATAAGGTTCGAATATTTTAGCGAAATCTTTGGGATCAATCCCCATGCCGGTATCCCGTACGCTAAGTATTATATAATCCCCTTTTTCGATTTTTTCAAAACCGCTTAATAGTTTTTCCGCAAATTGCTGTTTTGATTCTATAGTAAGTTCACCGCCACCAGGCATGGCATCAAATGCGTTTATAACAAGGTTCATAAAAACTTTCAGGAGATGGTGGAATGACCCCAGTATATAGCCAATCGGCTTTTGAAGTATGACCCGGCTTTTAACGTCTGGGTGTTTTTCGGTAAGCTTCATAAAACTGGGTGAATCCAGATAAGCTTCGACTATATCATTAATGTCGATTGGAGCCATTTCATAACGGCCACGACGAGCCAGGGTCAGAAGGTCCTGAACCACATCGGCCGCTCCCTGGGCCGCCCGCCCGATACGTTTAACTTGTTTTCTCAATGGGCTATCATCCGGTAGTTTCATGAGCATGAGTTCGGGGTAGCCGACCAGCGGACCGAGTATATTATTGAGATCATGGGCGATACCTCCAGCCAATATACCCAGAGATTCCATTCTTTCAGCGCGTTCCAGTTTTTCCTGATAGCTTCGCTTTTGCTCTTCCGCTTTTTTTCGTTCGGTTATGTCACGAACAATCGACAGGATAAACGTCTCATCATTAAACTCCATCCGGCTTAAATTAATTTCAGCAAAGAATGGCGTCCTGTCGAGCCTGCAATGAAGCCATTCAAATGACTGGGGTGTGCCGTTCATTGCCGCCCTGATATACTCCAGGGCTTTGACTTTCGAGGCGGTTCCATCAGATTGATAAACAGGGGAAAACATATAAGGTGTTTCGCCTATAATTTGCTCCCATTTGCAGCCGAACATCTCCAGCGTATGGACATTACAGTCGATAAACATGTCATCCTGCATGATTAAAATAGCATCGTTTGCCGTATCGAAAAGGGTTCGATATTTCGCCTCGCTTTCCCGCAAGGCTTCTTCAACCCGTTGACGCTCGGTTATGTCACGGATGATAGCCACCGCATGCCATTGATCGCGCAATAGCAGTGGCGACACGGATAATTCAATTGGGAACTCCCTTCCGTCCCTGCGCTTAGCTATAAATTCTATTGTTTTGCCGATAGCCTGATTACTCCCTGATGCACGGCAACCCTCAAATTCTGTTCTAAATTTATCCCTATATCGGTCGGGCGCAATCAACTCATGGATGTTCTTGCCCATGGCTTCTTTGTAGGTGTAATTAAATGTGTTTTCAGCGGCGGCATTCCAAAAAGATATCTTGCCTTCCGGATCTACCATTATGATCACATCTTTGGCGGACTCGCTAATGCTTTTAAATCTTTCTTCGCTTTCGCGTAATTCTTGCTCAGCCCGTTTCCTCTCGGTAATTTCATTGAAAACAATGGCGAACCTGCCAGGTTGAGGGCAGTAAGCTATAGTGTCATAATATCTGTCTAATTCCTTTACATAATCCTCAATATGGGTCGATTGGCCGGTGAGAGCAACCTGGCCATATGCTTCTATCCAGTGCGGTTCAATCCCGGGCATAACTTCTCTTATCGTTTTACCTATAATATTTGCGCCCTTAAGGCCGGTCAATTTTTCAAACGCGGGATTAATCTCAAAATAGCGATAATCATAGGGCTTACCTTTGTCGTCACAAATTATCTCGTGAAGGGCAAAGCCGCTTGACATTTCACTGAATAACAGGCGGTAGTTTTCCTCGCTTTTACGGAGCATTTCCTCGGCCCGCTTTTGCTCAGTAATGTCTCGCGCAATTCCGAGCATTCCATAGGGCTTCTGATCCGCACCCATCAATACAGTGGTAACCATTCGCGTGGGGAAGGTTGTGCCGTCTCGCCGGGCATGCCCAATCTCGCCTTCGGCTGAACCGGTTTCCAGCATTCGCCTGGTGAATGGATTCACCTCCGTCTCTAATTGCTGTTTGGTGTGGAAGATACCCAAGTGCTGGCCAATGAGTTCGTCGACGGAGTAGCCGTGCATCCTGGCCCACGTTTTATTCGCAAATCGAATGTGCCCGTCCAGGCCGGCCAGGGCGATGCCGTCCGCGGACTGCTCCACGGCGTTCTTTAACTCCAATAACTTCTCTTCAGCCTGCTTACGCTCGGTTATATCAAGATCGACTCCTGTCAGGATCAGATTCTTTTCCGCGTCTCGCGAAAATTGGCCTCGAGCAAACACCCAATGGATAATGTCATCAGGCAAAAGCAATCTGAACTCCGCCTCGAAATCTCCTTCGTCCTCGGCAGCTTGCTGAATCTGCCGTCCCAGCGTTTCGCGATCTTCAGGATGCACAAGCGCCATTAATCTTTCCAGACTATTTGGATAAACATCTTCAGGCAATCCGGAGATAGGGCCGCTACCATGAATTGTCGTTATAACATTTAAATTTAAATTGTGCTGCCAGACCCCCATTTGAGCGACATGAAGCGCCAACTGCAACTGCTCAGTTTTTTTCCGTAACTCTTCCGCCACCCGTTTTCGTTCAGTGATATCCTGGTTTACGCCGTAAGTTTTAATCGTACGTCCCTGGTCATCTTTTACAACGTAATAATTAACCGAGATATAGCCGACTTCTCCGTCAGCATATAAGATGCGATGTTCTATTTGACTGTTAAAATTCGGATCAGTGGTTTCGAAAGCTTTCTTCATTTCAGTGGCAACTACTGCAGCGTCATCCGGATGTATGAATAACTCAGTATAACGGGCGGGGGAAATCCTATAACCGCCAACCTTTTCAGCGGATGTGCGGAATATTGAATAGAAATGATCATCGAAGGTAAACAAGTCATCGGCCACGTCATATTCCCAATAGCCGAGTTTGGCCATATCTATGGCGAGAGACAGCTTGGCTTCGCTTTCGCGGGTTGCTTCCTGATGCATTATGGCATTTAACGCCAGGGCTAAATCGGCGCTGACCAAATCCAGGATAGCAATTAGATTTTGATCGAAAATATTGGCTTGATAGCTCTGGACGGTTATCGCGCCAACGACCTGATTTTTAATCAGGAGGGGAAAATACGCCAGAGAACGCGAGACTTTGTTGATATTGCCAAACGCATTATCTCTATTTATTGAAGCCTCATTATATTGATCTTCATCTCTATGGATTATTCGCATTTTCTTTTCAAGAACAACTTCTTTGAGCTGACTAACCCGCGATGGATATATTGTCTGCCGTTTATCATCTATTATTCTATTGCCATTGTCATCAGTATCCAGACTGTATACCGTCTGCCAGGGAGATCGCGTATCTCTGGAATTGTAGAGAACCAGCATTCCCGAATCGTAGGGCATAAGAGTGGATAAATATTTAAAAGCCAAAGCCGCGATTTCCCCGGCATCGTTTTGGCCGACCAAATTTCTCAGAAAATCACTTCTATCTTTTCTGAATATTTCCTCTCGTTTTTGACTGGTTATATCCTCAACCATTTCGATGGCGGAAATGATCTCGCCTTTAGCGTTCTTAATCGGCGTGGAAATTATTCTATAATGCCTGATCTCTTCACCCGCCGGGTTTTCGGTTGTCGATTCGTGCGTCAAACCATCTTTTAACGTTAAATGTACTGGACAATAATCGCAAATAGTATCTCTTGGCGACGAATTAAAAGCCTTGTAACATATAGGACTATTGTTGATATCAATTTGCGGGTACCAATCGCGCATTTTCTTGTTTAAGGATAGAATTTCCATACTGGGGCTGATCAATGCGATGCCTATACTGATATTATCGATAATGCTTTTTAATTTTTGTTCGGATTCTTCCAGCGCTTGTTCAGCCAGTTTCCGTTCTGCCAATTCCTGTTGAAGGTCTTTTGTTCGCTGTAGGACCCGTTCCTCAAGGTCAATTTTAGCCTGGTTTAGTTCATCGAAAGCCGAGGCCAACGCGTTTTTCATTTTGTTAAAAGCGATTCCGAGAGATCGAAAATCCTTATGTAAATATGGTATTTCGATTTCAAAAGTCACATCGCCACCGCAAATTTTGTCTGAAGCCTTCTCAAATAAGGTAATAGGCTTGACAATGAAGGTGGAAACTATAGAGGCCACTATGACGACTATAATCGATAAAAGCAAAGCCACTATGAGAATCAGGCCAATGCTTGATTTGATTCTGGCGACTAACAATTGTTCCGATATGGCCACTAATATTTTACCGACTTTTTTATTGCCGGCATAAACAGACCTGGTGGCTATACACTTTTCCCCAAAATAATTGATTGTCAAGGTATCGGCAATATCCGAGAGCAATATGATATTTTCCGGAAAATCAAACCCGGCAGTCTTAAATGCACGAACGCCATTTTCATTGTAAATATAAATTCCCGCAATATCATCATCGGTTAATACTCCTTGGACGTAGTCTATTACAGAAGCGCTGTCCCCAGATTCAAGCCCCGGGCCTATGCTTTCAGCCACTATTGTGCATATATCGATTGCTTCCTGTTCCATAAGGCCGTGAGACTCGCTGTCGATTTGGGTAATGGCAACGACTATCAGTAATCCCAGGGCGATTACTACCAGCGATAGCGTTAAAATCAATATTTGTGTTCTAATCGATAAAGATTTTAAGCTTAATTTCATTTTTCGTGAATCTCGTTTATCAATTCAAATAGGTCCTTGAATAATTCTTCTGTCATCTCATTATTGCCGCGCAACTCCAATTAGCGCCGGCGGATGGTCATCGGCCATATAAATCCCGGCAACTATCGGTAAGGCTTCAGCGATATCCATACTCCCGTAACATTTTATCATTTAGCGTGTTATATTGAATACACCGGCTTGCATCTCTTCTATTGTTTCCTCATGTTTTGAAGCCGACAGGATAATATTGTTTAAAATGCTCTGCAGGTCCAGATTCGCGATATCGTTTGATTGGGCAGCTGGAGCAGGTGTAACCCATAAAATCAACAGGAAACTAAAAACGAAATATAATACTTTTTTTGTAGTTAATGTAGTCTTCATATCGGTATTTTATCCCCCTTTAAAATCACTAATTCAATTATAAATTTTATCGACAATTTATAAGCTGAAATTATAACCTTTTGTGGGTTTCCTGAACATGTTTCAAAGCTATTAACAATGTATGTGTTAACCGGAAATCCAAACCTGCCTGGATTATTTTAGATTGCGGTCTGGAGTATATATAGAGTTAATTTACCCATATTAATAAATATTACTAAATTAATCAAAGAGGCTATAAAAAATACTTGCTTTTCATCCTTGTCTGGCTATTTTCTTACCCTTAAGTAAACCGGCTTGTGAAAAAAGCCGCTTTTGGAAGGTAAGATAAGTTTTACACGGGCGATCAGAGTAAGGCATCTTTGGGGAATATATTATGATGGCCGAAACCTGAAAACCCACGAATTAATTAACTAATTTGTTAGATTCTCCGTTTATCGGGGAACCTAAACACAACCGAGGAGACCTCGATGTCCGTAAACAAAGTTGACGCTTTCATGGAAAAGGTTATCGCCAAGAACCCCGCTGAAAAAGAATTTCATCAAGCGGTGCGTGAAGTGGTAGAATCATTGATACCCGTACTCGACAGACATCCCCATTATTCTGAAGCCAAAATATTGGAGAGGATTGTTGAGCCGGAGCGTGTTTTAATGTTCAGGGTACCCTGGGTGGATGATAAGGGCGACGTGCAAGTGAACCGCGGTTTTCGCGTAGAATTCAACAGCGCTATCGGTCCCTATAAGGGGGGATTGCGTTTTCACCCTACCGTAAATCTCGGCATACTGAAATTTTTGGGTTTCGAACAGGTTTTCAAAAATAGTTTGACCACCCTGCCTATGGGCGGCGGCAAAGGCGGTTCCGATTTCGATCCCAAGGGCAAATCCGATCTTGAAGTGATGAGATTCTGTCAGAGTTTCATGAGCGAGCTATTCCGTCATATCGGCCCCAACACCGACGTGCCAGCCGGCGATATCGGAGTGGGCGGCCGGGAAATCGGCTTTATGTTCGGCCAATACAAGAAGCTTCGCAACGCTTTCGAAGGCGTTCTAACCGGTAAAGCGATAAATTGGGGCGGCAGTCTGATTCGTCCCGAGGCTACCGGCTATGGCTGTGTCTATTTCGCCGAAGAAATGATGAAAACCAGGGGCGATTCATTCAAAGGCAAAAAAGTAGCGGTTTCCGGCTCCGGTAATGTCGCTCAATATGCCACCGAAAAAGTCAATCAGCTGGGCGGCAAAGTTATCACCCTGTCCGATTCCAGCGGTTATATAGTCGATAATGACGGTATCTCCGGCGAGAAGTGGGCTTTTGTCATGGAATTGAAAAATGTCAAACGCGGTCGTATCAAAGAGTATGCCGATAAGTTCGGCTGTGAATTCCACGCAGGCCGCGGTGTCTGGAACGTTCCGGTTGATGTTGCCCTGCCTTGCGCCACGCAGAATGAATTGGACGGCAATGATGCCAAGACGCTGGTTAAAAACGGTTGTTTTGTCGTTGCTGAAGGCGCCAATATGCCATCCACGCCCGAAGCCGCCGAACTGTTTATTGAGAAAAAGATCCTTTACGGTCCCGGCAAGGCCGCTAATGCCGGCGGCGTGGCCACCTCCGGTTTGGAAATGTCCCAGAACAGCCTGCGTCTATCCTGGACTCGTGAAGAAGTCGATGAGAAACTGCATGGTATTATGCGCAGCATTCATAAGGCCGCTGTCGAGACCGCCAAAGAGTATGGGACGCCGGGCAATTATGTCAATGGCGCCAACATCGCCGGTTTCCTCAAAGTCGCCGATTCTATGCTCGATCAGGGCGTTGTGTAAATAATAAAGCGGGTTGGATCAGCAAATCCGTATGTTTCGCTTTGGGCATCGATTGAAGTGATCGATGCCCTTTTTTTCGCTATGTCATGACCGCGAAATTTTTCCCGGCGTCAAATCTTTATACCCTGGAATTGTGA
>CAZFSN010000129.1:0-9650 GCA_964521815.1 uncultured Ignavibacteria bacterium
TGACAGATTGCCACGTCGCTTCGCTCCTCGCAATGACCGATTTGCGAAGTCATTGCGAGCCAAAGGCGAAGCAATCTGTTTCTATCATGTAGCGCGTTGATAATCTGTTATTATCAACTTGTGAAACAGTCTCGGGATATCTACAACTCACAGAATATTAAATCATTTATCATTTTGTATATTTTATTACGGGGAGAAAAAATGGAGCCGGCGAGGCTCGAACTCGCGACCTTTTGACTGCCAGTCAAACGTTCTCCCAACTGAACTACGGCCCCGGTATTTAAACCGCCTGATTTTTCAGGTTTAGTCAATATATGAGAATTACTATCTCTGTCAAGGATTTTTCGGTATAAAAACTTAATCCATAACCAAATTGGACAATGGTTATACGGCCTGGAGCGTGGGGTTTCTGACCAACCATCCACCATCGTTCGCCAGGAAAGGATTCCTGACGACTCTGTACGACTCTGGAAAAAGACAGGCTGTGCCATAAGTAAGAAAATATCACTAAATAGCTCGGTCTACGAAGGAGACGGATTGCTTCGTCGCCCTACGGGCTTCTCGCAATGACTTCAAAAGGCTGTCATAGCGAGGAACAATGCGACGTGGCCGTCAAGGCACGTCCGTGCAATCTGTAAGTCTTTGCGCTGTATGCATTCAGATTGCTTCACCCCCGTAATACGGGGGATTCGCAATGGCAGATAATCAAGGGGAATTTCAGTTTCGATATATTCGATAAATAAACTTGTATCTTTAATAGAATGTCACATTAGCGGCGGCTATCTGGGCCAGGCTTAGCCAGGTATCCGGGAATACGCCGATAAGGACGACTCCCAGCAAAGTTATCACTATCGCTATCATCAGCGAGGGCGAAATCGTAACATCGACCAGCCGCGGTTCGCTGGGGCGCATATACATAGTGACGACAATGCGCAAATAGTAATAGAACGATACCACGCTGTTGAGCACGCCAATCACCGCCAGCCAGTAGAAACCATTCTGGATAGCGGCTTTAAAAACCATGAATTTGCCGACGAAACCGATAGTGCCCGGTATACCGCCAAGCGAGGCCAAAAAGATAGTCATGGCAATCGCGGCAAACGGGAATTTGGTACCGAAACCGGCATAATCGGAAATGTTCTCGTAAAATTCCGCTTTTTCGGCAAACAAAATAATTATGGCGAAAGCGCCGATATTCATAAGCGTGTAGGCAAACAGGTAAAACGCCGCCGATGATAAGCCATCCCGCATGCCCACCGTGACAGCGATCAGGATATAACCGACATGGGCAATCGATGAGTAGGCCAGCATGCGCTTAACATTGTCCTGAGTTAAGGCCAATATATTGCCCCAGGTCATGGTAATAACCGCCAGCACCCAGAAAATCGAAGTGAAATCGATAGCCGGCCTATAGATAATGAATATTCTTAGGATGGCAACCACCGCCGCCGCCTTGGGACCGGCCGACATAAACGCAGTCACCGGCGCCGGCGCGCCCTCGTAAACATCCGGTATCCACATATGGAATGGCACTACCCCCGCTTTGAAGGCCAGGCCGACCAGAATCAGGATCATACCGATAGTCACATAAAATCGCGAATAGCCAAAGCCGCTCTGGACGAGGTTCGCGATTAGGGTTAGATTCGTGGTCCCGAACGCGCCGTAAATAAAAGCGATACCGTATAACAGAAAACCGGAGGCGAACGCGCCCAACAGGAAATATTTCATCGCCGCTTCGCTGCTGCGATAACGTTTGCCATATATGCCGGCCAGAACATAAAGCGGAATACTCATCATCTCCAATCCGATAAATATCGTAATCAGATCCACCGATGAAGCCATCACCATCATGCCGAATGTAGCCAGCAAAATCAGGGTATAAAACTCGCCTGTCTCCGGAAACTCCCGTCTCTGATAGGTTACCGATAAGAACAATGTCAGTAATGTCCCGATACAGAAAATCGTTTTGAAATAAGAACCGAATCTATCGTTGACGACCATGCCAAAAAACGAATTGGCTTCAACATCGAAATACCGGAATACGAGCTGGATAGCGATAACTACGCCGATTATGGAAATACCGGCTAATATCCATTTATTCTTTTTCGGCAACATGAGATCGACCAATAAAACCAGGGCGGCGGTGATACAGATCGCGATCTCGGGATAAATGACAAGCCAATTGATGTCAGGTATCATTTGCCCACCTCCCGCTCATCCCGGGAATCCGTATTATTATTATCCGGCATATCGGGAACGGTCGCCATATCTAATTGAAAATCTTGATAAGAAGCCTGATATTTCTGCTGGACGGTTTCGACCAGGTTGACTACCGATGGTTCGATTAATTTGAGGAACGGTTTGGGGTAAAAACCAATCCAGAACACCATCACGATAAGCGGAACAAGCAGAAATTTTTCGCGCCAATTAATATCTTTTAAACCTTTATTCTCCTCGTGAGTAACCTCGCCATAAAATACGCGCTGAATCATCCAGAGCATATAAACAGCCGCAATGATTATTCCAGAGGTTCCGAGAATAGCGAACACTTGATTAGCCTTGAACATTCCCAGCAAAATAAGGAATTCCCCAACGAAGCCGTTAGTGCCGGGCAGGCCTATGGATGACAAAGCGATAATCATAAAGGCGGTAGCAAAAACCGGCATCACGTGAGCGATACCGCCGAAATCCTCGATCAAACGGGTGTGGCGACGTTCATAAATCATACCGACCAGCAAAAATAAGGCGCCGGTTGATATTCCGTGGTTTACCATCTGAAGTATCGCTCCGGACAGGCCTTGAGTATTAAGCGCGAATATCCCCAGCATCACAAAACCCAGATGAGCTACTGAGGAAAAAGCTACTAACGATTTAATATCCTTTTGTACAGCGGATACCAGGCCGCCATAGAGAATCCCTATTAAGGCCAGGATGCTTATCAATGGTATAAACTGGTGGACTGCATTCGGGAACATCGGCAGGCAAAATCTGACAAAGCCGTAGGTGCCCATTTTCAGTAAAACGCCGGCCAGAATTATCGAACCGGCCGTGGGGGCTTCAACGTGAGCATCGGGCAGCCAGGTGTGGAACGGGAACATCGGCACCTTGATAGCGAAAGCCAGGGCAAATGCCCCGAATAGCCATAGTTGGGTGGAACCCATGATCGGTAAATCCATCATGACAGTTAAATCGAATGTGTAAATGCCTGTATATTGATAATTGAGGAAATACAGCGCGATTATTGCCAGTAGCATAAGCAGCGACCCGACCATCGTGTACAAAATAAACTTAACAGCCGCGTAAATCCGTCGTTGGCCGCCCCAGATACCGATCAGGAAATACATCGGTAGAAGCATGACCTCCCAGAACACGTAGAATAAAAACAGATCCAGCGCCAGGAACACGCCCAGCATGCCGGTTTCCAGTATTAAAAACGAGATCATGAAGCCTTTGACTTTTTCGGTTATAGCAGTCCAGGTGGAGGCAATCGAAATCACGCTGATGAATGTCGTCAACAAAATCAGCAAAATCGAGATGCCATCGACGCCGACATGATATTCTATACCGACCGATTTGATCCAGGGCAGTTTTTCGATAAACTGAAAATCGCTGGTGCCGCCTTTGAAACCCGATACCAAAAATATCGATAAAATAAAATCAGCCGTTGCCGTCAGAAGCGCTACCCATCTCAAGGCGTTTTTATGGTTCTTGCCGATTAATAATAGCGGTAAAATACCGAGCATCGGCAAAAATATAATCCAGGTCAATATCGGCCAGGTTCCCATCAGCTACGCACCATCTTTAAGGCTAAACGTGATTGCTTTCTGATAAACCAGCTTGCGATCACATCGATTGACCGCCATAACCAGTAAGGCATCCAACGACAAAAGACATATGATATGAGCGTCAATGATAATCCCTTATTGATAAACTTATATATCGTCTCGATCTTAAAGCCCGATTTCTCGAAGATATTCCTCATCGATTCCTCATCAAAACTGTGAAGATGCGCGTTTATGGGAGTCGGCTTATTGCAATGGACGCAGATATAATAAATGATATTTTCCTTATAGGGTACCGATACATAAAACCGGCCATCCTTTTTCAAACAACGGTTCACTTCCGAGGCCGCCGGCTCGGGTGTTTCGAGATGTTCGTAGACATCGTTAGATGTGCCGCCATCGAAAACCTGATCTTTGAAAGGCAGATTATACAAATCGGCGACGACATACAGCCCCTTATCTTCCGGATCGAAATTCTGTTTTATCTTGCGTAAGTTGCTATCGGCTAAATCGACAGAGACCACTGTCACTCCGCGCGACAGATATTCTCTGGCTATCCAGCCGCCGCCGGAGCCGCAGTCGATGATTATTGAGCCGGGAGCGAAATGTATTTTCCGTTTCAGAAACTGCATCCGTCTTCTTTCTTCATCCGCCAGGGCCGGATTTTCCACGTTGAAATAATCAAATTCCTCGGCATCCGTCCTGTAATGCTTAATCTTGTCTTCTAACACATTACCTGAATAAATAATAACCAACCAACACAATTACGCCGATTAGAAAAGTCAAAGCGTAATTACGAACATAACCGGTGTGAACTACTCTGAACCTTTCCGATAAGTTACCGAAAAACAACGCCACACCATTAACCATGCCATCGACTACGCGAACATCGAATATTTTCCAGAATATGAGTGAAATAACGTACATCGGTTTGACAATCAGATAATCATAAATCTCATCAACATAATACTTATTCAGTACTATTTTATATAAGCACGTATATTTTTCAGCCAGGCGTTTGGGCGTTTCCGGATTCTTGATATAATACAAATAAGCGACAGTTAAGCCCAGCAAGGCCGCTATTATAGAGGAGAATATCAATAGCCATTCGGTAGAAGTTGAATGTTCCACCGCGGCCTCCGCTATGTGATGGCCGTGTACTCCTGCTACGGCGATCACCGGTTCCAGGAAATGCTGGAACCATTCCCCGCCGCCCATGATCTTGGGCAAACCGATATAGCCGCCAAAAATCGCCAGTAAGCCCAGAACATAGAGCGGCCCAAGCATCACCCAGGGCGATTCGTGCAGATGCTTAGCCGCGTCAGCGGGAACTCTGGACTTGCCGTGGAATGTCAGATAGAGCAAACGGAACATATAAAAAGCTGTTAGTATAGCGGCTATTAATCCCATCAGCCAGTAATATGGATTACCCTGAGAGAACGCATTCCAGAGGATTTCATCTTTGGAGAAGAAACCGGAAAAGAATGGTATTCCAGAAATCGCCAGAGTGCCGATAAGAAATACTTTATAGGTATGAGGTATTTTCTTTCTCAGGCCGCCCATGAAACGCATATCCTGTTCGCCGGACATGGCGTGGATAACCGATCCGGAAGCTAAAAACAGTAGCGCCTTAAAAAACGCGTGCGTCATCAGATGGAAAATACCGATTGAAAACGCCCCAACGCCGCAAGCTAAAAACATATAGCCAAGCTGGCTGACAGTCGAATAGGCCAGCACGCGCTTGATATCATTTTGCACCAGCCCGATTGTGGCAGCGAACAAGGCTGTCAGTCCGCCAATAATCGCGACCACCGTCATGGATACCGGAGCCAGTACGTACAATGCCGATAACCTGGCTATCATGTAAACACCGGCGGTTACCATGGTGGCGGCATGAATCAACGCCGATACGGGAGTCGGGCCTTCCATCGCATCAGGCAGCCAGACATATAACGGAATCTGCGCCGATTTGCCGGTCGCGCCCAAAAACAGAAGCAGGGTTATCGCGGTTATAATTCCTCCGCCGGCGGTAATCAGCACCTCGGGAGCCATTCGCGAAATAGACTGAATGTTTAAAGTTCCGAAATTCCAGAAAATAAGCATCACGCCCAGAAGGAATCCGAAATCGCCGATTCGGTTGAAGATAAACGCTTTCTTGCCCGCCTCCGCCGCGGATTTCTTATGGAACCAGAAGCCGATCAGCAGGTATGAACAAAGTCCGACGCCTTCCCAGCCGACGAACATCAGAAGTATGTTATCGGCCAAGACGAGCAGGAGCATCGAAAACGTGAACAGGTTCAGAAATGAGAAGTAGCGCGCGTAGCCATCATCATGGGCCATGTAGCCGATCGAATAGACGTGAATCAGGAAACCGACACCGGCGACAACCAGCACCATCACCGCCGACAATGGATCGAAATTAAAACTTATCGACGTACTGAAATTACCGATCACGATCCAATCGAATAGCCTGGTGACAATACTTCGCGAACCGGCCGGCATGGCCAGAATACCGAAAAAGGCGATTACTCCCGAAATAAACGACAGCAAAACCGAGCCGCAAGCCAGCACATTGACAATCGGCTTGGGCAGTTTCTTATTGGTCAGGCCGATAATCAGAAAACCTATCAGCGGGAAAATCGGGATTAATTGTACAAACGCTTCCATCGAACCTTCCGAATCACCATTTCATTATGTTAACGTCATCGACATTAACGCTTTCTTTGGCCCTGAATATCGCCACGATAATAGCTAACCCGACGGCAACTTCAGCCGCGGCTACGGCCATCACCAGAAATATAAATACCTGGCCGGAGAAATCTTTCAAATAACTCGAAAACGCCATCAGGGAAATATTGACCGCGTTGAGCATCAACTCGATACACATGAATATAATAATAGCGTTGCGGTTGCGCAGAACGCCCCAGATACCGATGGCGAAAAGTATGGCGGACAGAATCAGGTAATGATTAAGCGGGGCCATGATCAATTATCTCCCTTCTTGCGGGCAATTACCACCGCGCCGATAATGGCGGCCAGCAATAAAACGCCGACTATCTCGAACGGATAAAGATAATCGTAAAATAATTTAAACGATATCGAGTTAATATTGCCCATCAACATACTGACCGGCTGCGCGGCGCGATAAGGGAATTTAGCGGCAATCGAAACAATTTGAATTAAAAACAACGCGGCCAATATAAAAGCGAACGTGCGCTGGAATATGCGGGAATCGAAACCGAACTCATCCTTTTTGAGATTCAACATCATAATAACGAACAAAAACAGAACCATGATCGCGCCGGCATAGACAATTACCTGCAAGGCGGCGATAAACAACGATCCCAGCTGGACGAATAATCCGGCTATAGCGCACATCGTCACCACCAGGTAAACCGCCGATCTGACGGCGTTCTTACGGGTAACCACCATCAAAGCGCCGGCTATGGCCAATGCGGCCAGGATATAGAATATCACCTGTCCCATATTTTAGTGAATATCTCCCGCCGGTTTTTTAAATTGAAATTTATCCTGTCGAATAAACGGCTTATACTTTTTCGCGACCCGGTCTTTTTCCAATTTATCGAAATTGGCCAGCAACATATTTTTAGTATATATAAAATCGCCGCGTTCGCCCGCCGAAAATTCGAATTCATGGCCCAGGAAAATCGCCTCTTCCGGGCACGCCTCCTCGCACATGCCGCAGAATATACAGCGGATTTCATTTATTTCATAGATTTTTGCGTACCTCTCCCCCGTTTCGGTTTCGGCCGGTTCCATATATATAGCATCAGCCGGGCAGGCGGCCGCGCATAGACCGCAACAGACACATCGTTCGCTGTCGTCGGCGTAACGAGTCAGATAATGCAAACCCCGATAGCGAGCTTCGAACACAGGCTTAACATCGGGATATTCCTCGGTGACTTTCTTGCGGAAAATGTACCTGAAAGTTATAGACATCCCTTTGGGGATTGCCCAGAACACTGATTTTAATGAACTCCACATCTAATCTATCATCCCCTATAACAGCATAACCAGAGCCGTAACGATCACATTTAACAAAGCCAGAGGAAACACAATCAGCCAACCGAACCGCATTAATTGATCATAGCGGAATCGCGGCAGGGTTCCTCTCAACCAGACATATAAAAACATAAAAGCCACCGTCTTGATAAAGAACCAGACAACCGGCGGTAAAAACGGCCCGGCCCAACCACCGAAAAACAGGCTGGAGGCGAACATCGAAACGATAAGCATATGGGCGTATTCGCCGAGGAAAAAGACGCTGAACCGCATCCCGGCGTATTCGGTATGATAACCGGCTACCAGTTCGGATTCGGCCTCGGGCAAGTCAAACGGCAGACGGTTGGATTCGGCGATGGCACAGATAATAAACAGGAAAAACGCGACCGGTTGCCTGAAGAAGTACCAGTCGGCAATAGATCCGCTTTGTTGACGTACGATTTCTGATAGCGAAAACGTCTGCGCGATCATCAATACGCCGACAACCGACAGACCCAGGCCGATCTCATAGCTGATCATCTGGGCCGCCGCGCGTAAGCCGCCAAGAAGCGAGTATTTCGAATTGGAAGCCCAACCTGCCAGAACCACGCCATAGACTCCCAATGATCCCATAGCGAATATGAATAATATACCTATATTCAAATCTGATATAACAAGATCAACCTGCCGACCGGCGATAGTAATTGAATTTCCTACAGGTATGACCGCGATTGACAATACAGCCGGTACGAAAGAAATTATCGGCGCTATCGAGAAAAGGAATTTGTTGCTTGTGCCGGCCGGTAAGAAGCTTTCCTTAAACAGAAGCTTAACCGCGTCGGCTATTGGCTGAAGCAAACCGAACGGCCCGACCCGATTCGGACCCAGACGGCTCTGGATAAAGGCGACTACCCGCCGTTCGAACCAGGTGGCATAGGCGATCATCGCCATCAACGCGGCGAAGATTACGACTACCTTAACTACATCTATTATTATCGAAAGCCACATTCCGTTTTACTCTTTCACACCTGTCAACCTGGCATAAGCAGGCATATTATAGCCGTTCAGATATTTGTTCGGCGGGTTTTCATCCGAATAGCCAAAAAGTAATAAATAACCGGGCTCGATATCATCACTTAGAGCCAGTTCGAATTCGCCGGTTGCCTTATTATTCGTTTCGAGCATTACTTTCATGCCTGATTTCAGGTGGTTTTTATCGGCAGTCACGGGATTAATAATCACTCGTTGAGCCGGCATTAATTTCTGCAAGGTTTTTGATTTTGAAGTTATGCCCGAACCGCCATAATAAACAGATTTAGCGAAAGTCAATATATAGGGATAATCACTATGATTGACGGATTCCATTTTATTTTGCGCTATTAGATCATTTAAATCAGTCGCCGGGATTACATAACCTTCGGATTCGTTATATTTCAAACTCTTAAATTCAGGGATATTGGCGGTAATTTTATCGAACACCTCGGCCGCGCTGTAATATAATTCGCCGGACAATTCCGTTTTTATATCGGTAAACAATTGAACCAGCGAGGTTACGCCTTTCTGCTGAGCGTATGGCTTTTGCATAAACTGCAAACGGCGTTCGATATTAATATAAGACCCTTCGTTCTCGGTCGGCAACAGGGATGGGAAAATCAGGGCTGCCATCTCGGCGGTGCTGTTTTTAAACGCGCCCCAATAGATCAGGTAATCGAGCTTTTTAAAGGCTTGTATAATTCTTTCTCTATCAGGGAATATATTGACCGGATCACCGCCGGCTACAAATAATGTTTTTATCTTCCCTGTTTCAATTTTTTCAATTATATCTGTAAAAGTCGAATTAATATTTCCACATAACCGGACACCCAG
>CAZFSN010000130.1:0-9409 GCA_964521815.1 uncultured Ignavibacteria bacterium
CAACTTAGATGGTAATAGTCTGAATAAGCTCAACCAACTTACCGAAATTTTCGGGTAAACTCCTCAACTAACTTCCCGGTTGACTTTCAAGATCTTTTCACTATCTATATATTGTGCGAATTGTCAAGACCCTCAGGATTAAACTCACCTCCGCCGCCATATTTTCCACATTGCTAATAATATCAATTACTATTCTTTCACCCGCCCTTAAGGCGGATACTATCAGAGTCAACGATGACACCCTTACCTCCGAACCGGCAACCGATTCAGCTTCCGTGACTTTGGCCGCGACAGAGGGCGAATCGACCGAAACCGTATCTTCGGGTTTCCGCTCGGACCGCCTTAACGCTCTGATATTCATGTTGTTATTTTCAATTATCATTTTAATCTACACCAAGTGGGCCAGATCCGGTAAAGAGATGTTCGTTCGTAAAATAAGCGGTCTGGATGAAGTCGAGGAAGCTGTTGGTCGAGCTACCGAGATGGGCAAACCCGTGCTGTTTATTCCCGGACTTCAGGAGCTTGATGAGATTGAAACTATTGCCGGTATCTCAATATTGGGTCGGGTAGCCAGGATTACCGCGCGTTATGGCACACCGCTTCTGGTGCCTGTTCGCTATCCATTGGTGCTGGCCGCCGGGCAAGAGGTTGTTGAGCAGGCGTATATCGAAGCCGGCAATCCGGACGGCTACAATAAAGATATGGTGCGGTACGTAGCCGGTGAGCAATTTGCCTATACAGCGACTGTCAATGGTATCATGATGCGGGAACGGCCGGCTACTAATATCTATATGGGCGCCTTTTTCGCCGAATCGCTGCTTCTGGCCGAAACCGGCAACGCCGCCGGCTCGATTCAAATCGCCGGTACTGCCCAGCCGGAGCAGCTACCGTTTTTCGTGGCCGCCTGCGATTATACTCTTATGGGCGAGGAGCTTTACGCCGCCTCGGCTTATCTGTCGCGTGAACCGCTTCTATTGGGCGGACTCAAGGGCCAGGACTGGATGAAAATCCTGCTGGTTATATTAATCATCGCGGGTATTGTGTTGGTCAGCTTAGGTTATGGTGACTGGTACATATCTCTATTTACGAGTGTTTAGATGAAAACGACCGTTCCGGTAATAATCGCGTTTCTCTCCGGCCTGGTGATGATAGTCACGTTTTTTTTCAGTTCTGAAACGGGCTTTTTCGGCCAACTCGAACCGGAGATATTAAGCTGGGTGACTATTGTCGGCGGTTTTACTTTGCTTCTCGGCGTAGTCTCCATTATCAGGGTAAACTATTCCGCCGTCAAACGTCAAAAAGAAGGCTGGGTTTTCAAACTGGTAACGCTCATATCGATTTTTGCCATAGCTATACCGGCGATAATTCCGCCAAGCTGGTCATCGGTGTTCGGAGTCAGGCCCGGTTCGATTTACGATTGGCTGTTTAACTATCTTGACGCGCCCATGATGTCGACGATGTTTGCCATGCTGGCTTTCTATATCGCCTCGGCGGCTTTCCGGGCCTTTCGGGCGCGAACCACTGAGGCCACGCTTCTGTTGGCAACCGCGGTCTTGGTTATGCTCTGGCGTGTGCCGATAGGTGAACTGGCTTTGAAAAGTATCCATCCGGCCATTCCGGGATTAATTAATACCTATGTGATGAATGGCGCCAATATGGCTGTGCAGCGTGGTATTATAATCGGCGCGGCGCTGGGCGCGGCGGCGATGTCTTTACGAATCATGCTCGGCATCGAGCGTACCTATATGGGGAAATAACATCTTGATCTGGTTAGTTTTGGCATATGTTCTTCTGGCTTTGGCCGGCATTTTCCTTCTATACCGGGCTTTCAAGACAGGCGACCGGCGTTATATCTACCTGGCCGTCGCTTTTTATGTGATATTCCCCGTTTTAATCACGCTTAATTTGCCGACCGAGATCTCCCCGGAAGCCCGTCAACTGTACGAGGCGGTGGAAGCATTACCGGATTCATCGGTGGTTATGCTCACTTTCGATTATTACGCTTCGACTTTGGCTGAAACCGAACCGATGTCGCGCGCGGCCTTGCATCAACTTTTCCGTAAAAATTGCAAAGTAGTCACGATGACCACGATCCCACTCGGCGGGCCATCCATTGCTGAACGCGTCACGCGCGATCTCGCCAAAGAATATGGCAAGACCTATGGCATCGATTATGTCAATCTCGGTTATAAGGCTAATTATGTCGCGGTCCTGAAAGGCATGGGCAGCTCAATCGAGGCTATTTATCCGACCGATAATTCAGGTACGCCCCTGTCGCGAATCCCGATGATGGCGCATATCAAGAATTATCATGATATAGATTTCATTTTTGTGGTCGCCGATAACGGCATACTTGATTACTGGATGTCGATTGTGAATGCTCAGTATCAAATCGGCGTCGGGGCGGGTGTTACGGCGGTTATGGCGCCGAAAATTTACGCCTATCTCAATTCCGGTCAGATGACCGGCTTGTTGGGCGGGATGAAAGGCGCGGCGGATTATGAACAATTGGTTCATCATCCGGGCGCGGCTACCAAAGGCATGACAGCCCAGTCGCTGGTTCATTTATTTATCATACTATCGGTCGTAGCCGGCAATATCGTGTTCTTCATGGAGAAGAAAAAACGCGGCGGGAATGTGAAATTATGAGCCTGGTAGATTTTCTGCAAATATGGATCATGGCCTTTTTCACGCTGGCCCTGTTTTCGTTTCTCTATAAAGACAATCCGTTTTACAAATTCGCCGAACATATTTTCGCGGGCCTATCCGCCGGCTACTATGTCGGGCTTATCTGGAATTCGGTGATACTTCAACAGATGATCGACCCGATGTTCGCCAACGGCAAATGGTGGCTGGTATTTCCGGGTTTGTTGGGCGTCTTGATGTTCTCCAGGTTTACCAAAAACTATCATTGGATCAGCCGGATATCGCTGGCTTTCGTGATGGGCAACACCGCCGGCATATTTCTGCTTTCAGAACTTCATGGCAAGGTACTGCCGCAGATCCAGGCTACCATGCTGTCTTTGAATCTGAACCAGAGTCCGGGCATGCTTATTTCGGCTTTAGTAGTTATAGTGGGCGTAATCTCGACTTTGATATTTTTCTATTTCTCCAAGGAGCATAAAGGATTGCTGGGGGGTACGGCCAAAGTGGGAATCTGGTTTATCATGGTTTCATTTGGCGCGCATTTCGGCTATACGGTTATGGCCCGTATTTCACTCCTTATAGGCCAGGTTCAATTCTTAATAGAGGACTGGATTGGCAGTATTATCCGGCTTTTTTCCTGACCTCTCAATGGCGAAAACTTTTTATTAGATTTACTGCTTGACAGGCAATCATATCCGGCTGTTTATTAAAAACAGTTAATAGGATATGTTTTTAATAACGATGAGTTTAAAGTGTAATCACATTAAATTCAAGGAGTTAGAATATGGAGATAAAGCTTACGCGCGGGCTCGCCTGTTTTATAATAATTACAGGTTCATTATTAGCTTGCGCCAAATCGGCGCAGTTTGAGGATATCAGCCATTGGGAAAAAAATAATCAGCAATACATATTCGTTGTATACACTACTGTCACCAACCTGGATAGCCTTCAGGAATACGCCGAAACGAAGCCATATGTGGATGGCCAAAATACAACTGTCTGCTTTTACAATGATAAAAAGATAGCCCCGGATATCAGCAACTTAAACGCGAATTCCTGGTCTCAGGCAGTTATAATTATCAGGGATTCGGAACCATATAAACATTGCACGGCCTGGTATGACAGGCTATCCTCGGGTGATGAACGTATTGTCGAGGACCCGGCCATCCATCTGGCGGACGCGCTATTTTAAAACGGTTGTCAGAAAGCGGCCGGCAAATCAATCTGCTTTTATTCCGGTCTATCGACAAAATTGCGCCGGCTAAATACATCTTTCAGAAAAGCCTAATTTGCTTGTAAATCGATATAGAATATGGTAGTTTTATAAATTGAAATTGAGGTTTTTGGCAAAGATGATAATAGATATTTAAACATCAAAAGAGGTTGCTATCATGAAGAAAATTCTAATTATTTTGGGGATATTAATTGGCCTTTTTATAATTGCCATAGTCATTATCCCGATATTTTTCAAGCCGCAAATAACCGAAATCATCAAAAAGCAGGCAAGCAAGCAAGTCACAGCGACCCTGGATTTTGAGGATATCGATTTAAGCTTAATCAAGAATTTTCCCGAATTGACCCTGGTAATAGATAATCTCAGGATAATTAATCGAGAACCGTTCGCCGGCGATACCCTAATTTATCTTCACGAATTTCAGGCGACCATTGATTTGAGCAGCGTTATTTTTGGCGATCAGGTAAGGGTGGTCTCGATTCAGTTGGTCAAGCCCAGGATTAATCTCAGGGTGCTTCAAGATGGCCGAGCCAACTGGGATATTATGCCGGCTGATACCACCAAAGCGGCGCCCAAGGATACATCCGCGGCCTACAACCTGGCTATCCAAAAATATCAAATCACCGGTGGATATCTGAAATATAGCGATGAGAAGTCGGGCTTGTTCGCCGAGTTAGATGATCTCAATCATGAAGGCAGCGGCGATTTCAGCCAGGCTATATTTACTCTTCTTACCCGAACCGATATTGCCGGGCTGACTGTCAAAATGGGCGGCATTCCATATTTAAACAAAGCCAAACTGGCAATCAAGGCCGATCTCGAAATGGATATGGAGAAGAAGAAGTTTTCATTTAAAGATAATGAAATACGATTAAACCAGTTAATTTTGAATTTTAACGGCTGGCTGGCGATGGCCAAAGAGAACGCTATCGAAATGGATATCAGTTTCAATTCACCTGAATCTGATTTTAAAAATATTCTGTCGATGATTCCGTTTATCTATAAGCAGGATTTTAGCGAACTGACCGCCGAGGGGACTCTGGCGCTATCCGGTAAAATCGATGGTGTCTACAGCGATACGCGGATGCCTCATTTTGATATCAAACTGGGCGTAAACAACGGTATGTTTAAATATCCGGACTTGCCCACCCCGATGCAGAATGTCTCGGTCGATTTGAATATTGTTAATCCGGGGAATAACCTGGATGATACCGAAATTAACCTCAGAAAACTCCATCTGGAAATTCTAAATGAACCGATAGATTTTAAGTTTCTGGTCAAGACCCCGATATCCGATCCTTATATAGATGCCCAATTCACCGGCACGGTAAACCTGGCTGACGTGAAAAATCTGGTGCCGATGGAACAGGTGACCGAACTTCAGGGGACGATTCGATCTGATTTCAGATTCCGCGGCAATATGTCGGCTATCGAAAAACAGCAAACCGATAAACTAACGGCCTCCGGCAGCATCGCGGCATCAAATATTGTGTACGCGACCTTCGACTTGCCGGAAAAAATAGAAGTGCGAAATGCCGATTTGAAGGTATCCCCGCAAAACGCGTCCTTAAATAGTTTAAATATAAAAATGGGCAAAAGCGATATCTCCGCCAAAGGCGGTCTCGATAATATAGTAGGTTATGTTCTGAGCGATCAGACTCTTAAGGGAACTCTTAATGTCCAATCGAAGTATCTGGATTTGACGCCCTGGATGACGCAGAATGACACTACCGACCTGGTGGCGATAGAACTGCCCGACAAGGTCGAATTTCTGATTATGGCTAATTTTAACGAGATCATTCTGGATAAACTTCATATGACGAATACCAGGGGAAAAATGATCCTTAAAGACAGGATTTTGAAATTAAGCGATTTAAACTCCGACCTTCTAAAGGGCTCGATGGTTGCCAACGGAGATTATTCCTACATACCTCCCGGCAAACCGGCAATAAATTTCGATCTGGATGTGAAAAATTTTAGTATCCCCGATATGTATGGCACATTTGTCACCGTGCAGAAAATCGCTCCGATGGCGCAATATCTTAAAGGCGATTTCAGCGGCAAGATAAAATTAAATTCCGAGCTGGGCGATTCATTGATGCCTGATTTGAACACGGTTTACAGTAAGGGTTCTTTGAGCATTCCTCAAGCCAAACTGGATAATTTCAATGCCTGGAACCAGGCGGCCGACAAGCTGGGCAAAAGCCAATGGCGCGATCCCGGGATTAGTAATTTCAACCCGAGCTATACGGTGGAAAATGGGCGTCTTTATTTGAAAGAGACAGCCTATAAGCTGGGTGCGTATAACGCCAGAACGTCCGGTTCGACCGGTTTCGATAAATCAATCGATATGCTGATAACCGTGGCTGTGCCGACCACCGAACTGGCTTCGCTGGTGGGCCAGGATTTGAGCTTGCTTAAAGGCCAGATCACCGATATACCGGTTAAAATCACGAATACGATCGGCGATCCCAAAGTGGAAATCCCGATGGATCAAATTTCAAAAAGCATCGCCGATCAGCTCAAGCAGGTCGCCGGTAAAATGGCCGAGGAAAAGAAAAACGAGCTTGAGCAAAAAGCCAAAGAGGAAATCGACAAGAAGAAAAAGGAAGCCGAGGATAAGGTAAAAGATAAATTAAAGGGGCTTTTAGGGAAATAAATCGTTTATTGAAGTAATTATCCGGGCAGGTCTAAGATCTGGCCGTACTTCTAATATCAAACTACTATTTTTCCAGTTATCCTTCGATCACTTCTTTCACATCCTGGCGCGCAAAAAAATAGGGCAATGTATCATCGTTATAGCCGCGATCCGGCGTAACCACTGTGAACGAGGCATGTTCGAAAATCGCGATTATCTCTTCCGGTGGAGAGTCTTTTTCCATATTCGAACACATTCCTCCTACGGCAATAAATAAAGGCGGCTGCCAGTGGAATGAGGAATTGACCCGGATTGCTTTAATCCGTTTCTCTCTGATTTTTACCTTCAGGCGTTTTTCAAGCCGTCCCCGAAGGTTATCTAATTCATCTTCTGAAAGCATTGCCAGGTCAACATAATATAGCCAAAGAAAATGTCAAGCGGCCATATTCGCTGATAGAATCTTGTTTATTGTCAATATAATCATACCTGGCGATATTTATTTGACGGCCTGTCGGAATCGGAGTATATTATTATTGTTTGTAATTGATAAAGGAGGATACGTGAAATATTTAAAATATTGTCTGAGCATCGGCGTTTCAGCTTTAATCCCGGTTTTAATGCTGGCCAATTGCGGTGAGGATAATAAGAATAATAGCATAAACAGCCCGACTAACTCCCCTCCTGATACGCCATATTACCCCACGCCTGGTAATAACGCCACTTACCAATCGATTGAAACCGACATTTATTGGCGCTGTACTGACCCCGATGGTACTATTTTGACCTATGATGTCTTTTTCGGGACCGAGGAGGAGCCTCCGCGGATCAATGAAAAACAGTCAGAAACGGTGTATTATCTGGGGACACTTGACGCCTTTACGACATATTATTGGAAAATTATAGCTTATGACAGCTACAACGATTCAGCCGTCGGTCCGGTTTGGAATTTCACTACCGGGCCGGGGGTAAATTACCCGCCCAGTCAGCCCGGCAACCCCTCGCCGGCGGATGGCGCTGTCGATCAACCGGCCAACTTGATTCTATCCTGGACCTGCTCGGACTCAAATTGGTATGATGAGTTGTCTTATTATGTCTATTTCGACACTACCGAAAATCCGGTGCAGGTTAGCTATGAGCTAACAACATCAAGCTATGATCCCGGAGCGCTGATTCCGGAAACTCATTACTACTGGAAAGTGATCGCCTATGACAGTTACGGCGATTCGACTATCGGCCCTGCCTGGGAATTTGAAACAGGTCGGTCGGCGGAGGGTGTGTACGCGGTTCTCGCGATTGATCGTGAAATAGCCATTGAGAATGACGCCTCGATTATCAGGGATGATATTTACGCCCGATTCGACAGCGCTTATGCCCCTTATTTCCCGGTGATCCCTATGGAAGCCGATGGAGTTACCTGCAATGAATATGTATTACGTTGGAACTCAGAGCTCGGCCGGCATGAATATTCCGATCCATCCGATTCGCAGTTTATTGAACTTGGCGGCGATTATGGTTTTGAGGTTTTTGAAAGCCTGATAATCCCGGCACTAATCGATACATTCGATTTTCCCTCGACTGCGCCAACTTTAACCAGCCCGGTTGACAGTGATACTGTATCTATGTCCGGTTTCGATGTTGCCTGGACCGGCGATGAAGATGGGACTGTCATTCGTTTAGTATTGATTTCAGATGGAGATACGGCCGGCGTCGCATTCGAGACCGACAATGACGGCAGTTACTCGATTACCTCAAGCGATCTTGAGCCGTTGGCTGGAACCGCCGGCGAATACGAGCTTGTGATAATCCGTCAAAATTACAAGGCGATAACCGCTGTTGGCTATGATTCGCGAAGTTATATTCAAGCCAGAGCTATAAGCAAAATAACAATTCATATTGAATAAGAGAAGGCAAGAAATTGACCTGTTTGAAAGGAAGCCAATGAACGGAGGAACTGCATTGAAATTACCGATTGTGTTAATATGCTTGTCTTTTTTGCTGATAGGCTGCGGTGAAAAATCGCCTTATCCTCCCGATGTCACCGAAGCTCTAAAAGGGGCCGGCGAAAACCGTGCTGAACTTGAACAGGTGTTGATTCATTATTTGGACGGAACCGATACTCTTAAATATCAGGCGGCCTGTTTTTTAATAGGCAATATGGAAGGCCATTGTTATGCCACATACGTACTTCACGATACAACCGGTGCAGAGATCGAATTTGATCCGCTGGACTATCCCGATTTTGACGCGCTTCTAGCGGCGGCGGATTCAATAGAGAGATTGAAGGGCGAGCTGGATTTCGATAAAGATACATTAATTTATGATCTGCAAGTGATCGATTCAACATTCCTGATTAATCAGATTGATTACGCATTCGAAGCCTGGCGCACAAAACCCTGGTCGGCAGGCATGTCTTTCGAAAATTTCTGCCGCTATGTTCTGCCATACCGCGGCAGTAATGAACCGCTTGAATCCTGGCGCGAATATTTCCGGGAAAAGTATAGCGATATCGATTCATCTTTATCCGACCCCGGCGATCCAATCGAGGTTGCTGACCGAATTAACGATGATATCAAATCCTGGTTTGGATTCGATCCGCGCTATTATTACCATCCCACTGACCAGGGATTGGCTGAAATGATCAAAACCGGTCTGGGACGGTGTGAGGACATGACCAACCTGACTATTTATGCTATGCGGGCGGTTGGTTTAGCGGTTACCAGCGATTACACGCCGTTCTGGGCTAACTCCGGCAATAACCATGCCTGGAACGCGATTCTGACAGCCGACGGCAAAGTCATTCCATTTATGGGCGCCGAAGCCAACCCCGGTAATTACAAACTGGCCAATAAGCTGGCCAAAGTCTATCGTAAAACTTATGATAAGCAGAAAGG
>CAZFSN010000131.1:0-9318 GCA_964521815.1 uncultured Ignavibacteria bacterium
GCCGCCGTAAGCTTACCGAGGATAAATCGACCGATTCATATCGTCTGATATTCAGCGAATCCGATGGCCTGCCCGGCCTGATTGTCGATAAATACGCGGATTACCTCGTAGTGCAGTCATCGACTGCCGGGATTGACAGAGCTAAAGATAGCATAGTCAAAGCCCTGATCGATCAGATAAAACCATCGGGGATGTATGAACGAAGCGATGTCGAATCACGCAAGATCGAAGGCTTGAAAGCGCATGTTGGCATTTTGTATGGCAACCCGCCCCCGCATCGATTACAGATTATGGAAAACAGTTTAAAATTCGAGGTTGATATTATCACCGGACAAAAAACCGGTTTCTATCTCGATCAGCGCGATAATCGTCTCATGGTGGGGTCATATGCTAATGGTTTGGATATTCTCGATTGTTTCTGCCATACCGGCGCGTTTTCGGTATATGGCCTAAAAGCCGGCGCGAAGTCGGCAACTTTAATCGATAGCTCGGATGATTGTCTGGATCAAGCTAAACGCAATATCGAAATCAACGGATTTGATACAAAGCGGGCGGAGTTTATCAAGGCGGATGCGTTCGAACAGCTCAGGCAATTTCAGAATTCCAGCCGTAAGTTCGATATGGTCATCCTCGATCCACCCAAGTTTGCCAAATCCCGAACACATCTTAAGAAAGCGCTGGCCGCTTACAAAGATATCAATATGCTGGCGATTAATAATTTAAAACCCGGCGGTTTACTGGCGACTTTCTCGTGTTCCGGTATAGTGGATTGCGCCACGCTGAAAACCGTGCTGTTCTGGGCCGCGGTCGATACCGGCCGTCAGGTTCAAATAATCCGTGATTTCCATCAGGGTACTGACCACCCATGCCTGGCTACATTCCCAGAGGCGGATTATCTCAACGGCTGTTTGTGCCGGGTTACCGATTGACCGGAAGATATACAGATTTAGATCAATGCGTAGATATCATATCCCCCCACTCATTACGAAACAGCGCTTCGTAACGAGTGGAAAGTCATTGCGAGGGGTCCGCCGCGGCGGATGACGCGGCAATCTGTTATTCTTTTCGCACAATCTTCTATTGCCCTATTTAATTAATAAACATAAACCATAGTCTTGCCCGGAACATTTTTCTTGTGCCGTCTGTTTTTATTATATGAATTTAATAGGTTCGATTAAGGAGATTATTGGATGAAAGATATTATCTTTCACAGCCTGGATTTGAAAGTGGTAGTCGATTTCATGACGATAGTCATATTGGCGGGCTGATAAAATTTCATATATCTGCGCTGTAACAAAAAGCTTGACCGGTTTGCGTCCCGGTTAAGGTGAACTGTTAAACCGTCAACCGGAAATGGAAATCGCATTCCAGATCCGAAAAAAGTCCCGTTCAGCCGGGACTTTTTTGTTGGGGCAGATAGAAAAACCTGCCAATCACGAAACTCAATAAAAATTTATCGTCAAGATAGAAACGAAATGACATAATGAGGCAAGCCAAGCATCAAGTGTCAGGATGTCGCAAAGCTTCCATCCTGATAAATATGAAGGGTGTCATTGCGAGGAGCGAAGCGACGCGGCAATCTGTTAGTCTTTTAGGGTAAACTTTCCACCCGCCCTGATTTTCCTCGATGGCAAACCCGAAATTATCAAAGCCAAAAATATCAAAAACCCGCCGATTGCCTTATTCAGCGAATACGCCTCACCGCCCATTGTCCAGGCGAAAATCACCGCGAACACCGGTTCACAGGCAAGTACAAGCGATACCCGAACCGGCGAAACATGGCGCTGGGCGATCAGCTGAATAGCGAAAGCTGTCAACGAGGGAAAGATCGCCAGGAATATCATCAGGTAGAAAGCGGTGGATGATCCGATTGCAAACGGCAGTTTGAATATCACGCCCGCCAGCAAGCTAGCCAAGCCGACAAACGCGAATTGCTGAAAGCTTAGTATATAAGGATCGGCTCCTTTTTTTATAAACTTGTCAGCATAAAGTATATGAATGGCATAGGTGACTGCGGTAATTAGTGTGATTATATCGCCGAAATTTATCAGCGTCAAGCCGCCGGTTAATATCCATAGGCCGATAACTGAAATTACGGTAGCGATCACGCCGTTAATCGATGGCATCTTTCTGAAAATGACAATCGATAGTATTGGCACGAAAGCCACGAATAAGCCGGTGATCAAGCCGGAGTTGGCGGCGGTAGTGTATTTCAAACCGATAGTCTGGGCGACATATAATATCCAGAGCAACAAACCAAGTAACAGGCCATCCTTTAAATTGTCCCATAGTCGTTTTTTGACCCACATCAACGCGATCGCCATAATGGCCGCGGCTATAGTGAATCGGTAGCCGACAAGTATGACCGGATCGATATTATCGAGAGCTTTCTTGACAACGAAAAATGTCGATCCCCAGATAGCGGCGGCGTAGAATAAGCCGATATTGGCGGCAAAGGTTTTGGTTTTCAGAGAAAGATTCATAGGCAGGAAATTTATTATAAGGTTTATAATAAAGCTATAAATAAAAAGTAGGTCTTGGTTATAAGTTACGCCAGGTCGTGCCCGTTAGGGTGTGATCGCCAAGACCTTGAGGCCTGATTTAATTTAGCAGGCAGATCACGCTTCGCTACGACCTGCCCGAACGTTAATGATCCCCGTACTACCGGGCTTGTAAAACAACCTTAAAACTTGTCATTGCGAGGAGCCCGAAGGGCGACGAAGCAATCTGGAAGTAGTTAGGCAAAATACATCCAGATTGCTTCACCCCCGCTAAGCGCGGGGGATTCGCAATGACAAGTAAGTTGGTTGTTCAGCAAGCTCTACACCTGTTATATCTACATCTCCGCCTGAAGATTAGCCGCTACTGCTGGCCAATTGACTACATTCCACCAGGCTTTGATATAATCAGCCCGGCGGTTTTGATATTTGAGATAGTAAGCATGTTCCCAAACATCAAGGCAGAGTATGGGTATATCGAACATCTGAGAAAGCTTTTGATGGTTTTCCACCTGCAGGATAACCAACCTGTCATCGGCCTTGCGATAGCCAAGAATGCTCCAGCCGCTGGCTTCCACAGCTTTCGCCGCCGCCGAAAACTGGGCTTTGAATAACTCAAAATCACCGAAATTGGCTTCAATTCCATCGGCTAACATCCCCGAGGGCTCTCCGCCGCCGCCTTTGCCGGGGGGCGCCATTATTTTCCAAAACAGGTCATGAAGGTAATATCCGCCGCCCTGAAAGGCCGCCTGGCGCGACCAGTGCTGAATTAAACTATAATCGCCGTTTATCCGGGCTTTATCCAGTTCGTTTTCCGCGATATTGAAACCCTCAGTATAGCCGGCGTGATGCTTATCGTGATGTAGCTGCATTGTTTGGGCATCGATATACGGCTCGAGCGCGTCGTAGGCATAAGGCAAGGGCGGCAAGTCGTGCTGAATAATTGCATCATCTACACCTTCAATCGGCTTGGCAGTCGGTTTATTCATCTGGGCCATCGCCAGTGTCGAACCGACCGCACCCGCGGCTATAACTGCTCCCCCGACTGTTTTCAGAAAATCTCTTCGATTTGACTCCATGATCTCTCCTTTATTTTTTAAAGCCTTATTTTTCGTTGCAATACCGGCTATTATTTATATGATTAATATTCATAACTATCAATATTTTGTTCCGGTTGCTTTAAAATTTTAAGTTTAATAATATATTTTGTCTATAGTCAGATTAAAATAATTTAAAAGATGACTAAATGGATAAATTCAAGTAAAATTAATAATTATAAAAATACGCCTTTTAAACTTTTTGCGTATCTTTCTTAATTAATTGAATAACAATCGGTTGCCGGGTGTAAACGGAAATTGTCGATATTATTTTACCTCAAGAAAATAATAAAAATTGCTTGACTATACTGAACATATGTTATATACTTTTAAAAATTACCGGAAACATGGTTAAAATAGAAGGAGATAGCAATGGCGGATATGGACCCCCAAAAACAGAAATCAATAGATAACGCGCTGACTCAAATTACGCGGCAATTCGGCAAGGGCTCAATCATGCGTCTGGGGGATGGCGTCTCCCCGGCCAGAATCCCCGCCATTTCGACCGGTTCGCTTGGTTTGGATATCGCCCTCGGCGTCGGGGGTGTTCCCCGCGGTCGGGTAGTCGAGATATTCGGCCCCGAATCGTCCGGCAAAACTACGCTGGCTTTGCATGTTATCGCTGAGGCTCAGAAAAGCGGCGGTATCGCCGCTTTTATCGATGCCGAACACGCGCTGGATGCTACCTACGCCAAAGCACTGGGTGTCGATATAGACAACCTGCTGATCTCCCAACCCGATACCGGTGAACAGGCGCTTGAGATTACCGAAACACTGGTGCGTTCCAGCGCCATCGATGTCATTGTTATCGATTCAGTGGCGGCGTTGGTACCCCGGGCGGAAATAGAGGGCGAGATGGGCGATGCCCAGATGGGTTTGCAGGCGCGGCTGATGTCTCAAGCTATGCGCAAACTGGCCGGCACAATTTCGAAATCTCACACCTGCGTTGTTTTTATCAATCAGATAAGAATGAAAATCGGTGTCATGTTCGGCAATCCCGAAACCACCAGCGGCGGCAACGCCCTGAAATTCTATTCCTCAGTCAGACTCGATATCAGAAAAATCGCCACACTCAAAGATGGCCAGGATGTGACCGGTTCACGTACGCGGGTCAGAGTCGTGAAAAACAAAGTCGCGCCGCCTTTTAAAGAGGCCGAGTTTGATATAGTCTACGGCAAAGGTATCTCCCGTCTGGGTGAGGTGCTCGATTTGGGTGTGAAAACGGAGATTGTCGAGAAAGCCGGCACCTGGTTCTCCTATGGCGATGACCGTCTGGGGCAGGGTCGTGATAATTCGAAAAATTATCTCGAGGAAAACGCCAAACTGGCCGCCGAGATCGAAAAGAAAATCCGGGTCAAGTTGGGGATTATCGATGATGGCGACAAGCCCAAACCCAAAGCCGAAACCGAAGCCGAGCCGGATAAGGGTAAGGGGAAAAAGTAGATTATATATATACCACTCGCTCCCAAGCTCCTGCTTGGGAGCGGAGCCTGTTACGAAGCCGGAGCTTCGTAACGAGGAGATATGGAGTGTACCATGCCTTTCACCGGCTTTCCCAAAGAATGCGTCGAATTCTATCAGGCGCTGAAAAAGAATAACAACAAGCCCTGGTTCGATAGACATAAAGACGATTATGAAAAATACGTGCTGACACCCTCGCGCGATTACGTGGTGGAGCTGGGTAAGCTTCTTGAGCAGATATCGCCCGGTCTCCATGCCGATCCGCGGGTCAATAAATCGCTTTTCAAAATCTATCGCGATACCCGGTTCTCCAACGACAAGATCCCGTTTAAGACCAATCTCGGTATCTGGTTCTGGGAGGGCGAGGGCAAGCGGTTCGATTATTCCGGCTTCTATTTCCATCTCGACCCGCCCAATATAATGTTGGCGGCCGGTATTCATGTTTTTAGCCCAAATCGCCTGAAAGCATTCCGCGATTCGGTCGTGCATGAAATCCATGGCCCGAAACTTGTAAAAGCGATTAAGCAGGTCGAAAAAGCCGGTCATCTAATCAGCGGCAAACATTATAAGAAAATTCCGCGCGGTTATGATAAAGATCACAAGTACGCCGAATACCTGCTTTTTAACAGCTTGAACAGTTACCGGGAAAGCAAAATCCCGCCGGAGTTTTATAAGCCGGATTTCATTCAATACAGCTTTAAAATCTTCAAGGGCATGGCGCCAATTCATCATTGGCTCGTTTCCCTGACAAAGAGAAAATTCGAATAATCACTGATTTTGGTTGTTATTTACATTAATCTATAATGTCAACTATCATTTGATGATTGAAACATGATTTATTATTTATAACCTTTTTAAGTCAATAGCCGCTAATAAAATCCGATTATAATATAAAAGTACCCAAAGGAGGAGTTAATGAAAAAATATGGATTAGCGGTACTATTGCTTATAGTAATAGTCATCCCGAATTTCGCGCTGGGCGAATCATTGCATTATGTCGGCTCGACGCTGTGGACCGGCATAAACGATGTCGAGGTTAATGGTTCGTACGCATATTGCGCCATGGTAAATGGTGTCATGATAATCGATGTAACCGATCGGGCTACCCCGGTTTATGTTTCAAGGCTTTATATTAATGGCCCATGTGAGGGTATCGCTGTAAGCCCCAGCGTCGGATATCTGGCCGCGGGTTATGAAGGTTTGCAAATTATTTCGCCGCCGGATAATCCTGTTCTCGTCGGATCGCTTGATTTAGACGGTTATGCTTATGAGGTAGCGGTATCCGGCAGTTACGCTTATTTAGCCTGTTATGACGCCGGTTTGAAGATTGTCGATATTTCCAATCTTACTACTCCCACTCTGGCCGCAACTTATAGCACTAACATGGAGCATGTGACGGATATATGCCTTTCTGGTAATTACGCTTACTTAACCGATGAAAACGGCGAACTTCATATTGTAGATATTTCTACTCCGACAAGCCCATCAAGTGTTGTCGATTACGCGGTTCCGAATGGCTGTCGGGCAGTGCACGTTGACGGTAATTATGCCTATATTGGCACCGCCGCCTACAGCGTAAGTTTTGAAATTATTGACATAACAGTCCCGGCAACCCCGGCTTTAGCAGGAAGCCTGGATACCGGCGGCTGGACACGTGATGTTCATGCTTCCGGAAATTACGCTTTTGTGGCTAATGATTTTTATTTCAGAACAATTAATGTTACCAATCCGGCCAGCCCGTTTATCGCGGCGAACAGTTCGGCAATGTCCGATTTACGCAGTATATTTTATGATGGCGCCAATTATTGCTATTTATCGAATTTCAAAGACGCCCTGCAAATAATCCAGGTTACCGCGCCTACGGTGCCGGTTGAAATCGGCAATTACGCCCTGGAAAGCAATTCCTATGTTTACGATACGCACGTTGTCGGCAATAACGCGTATACCGCCGGCTATCTCGATGGTTTAAGAACGCTGGATATAACTGATAAAGCCAATCCAACGATACTCGGTCAGCATGATACGGTGGAACCCGTGAGAGGCCTGTTTGTCGTCGACAACACAGCATATCTGGCGGATGATGATACGACTATGATTATCGTTAATGTCACCGATCCATCTAGCTTATCCCGGTTGGCAACGGCCGATACGACGGGGATTGCCTGGGATGTCGCGGTGGATGGTAACTACGCCTATGTCGCCGGCGCGAGTCCAGGGCTTCAGGTATATGATATCTCCACTCTTTCAAGCCCATCCAGTGTGGGTTCGTATACATCATCCGATTTAGTTATGGATGTGTTTATAAGCGGCAGCTACGCTTATCTGGCCAACTATGCCGCCGGCTTGATAGTGCTTAATATTACTGATCCGTCCAATCCCACCGAGACAGGGACGCTGGATACTTATCGGGCAACTGGCGTTTACATTTCGGGCATATTCGCCTATGTCGCCGATGATACCGCCGGACTTAAGATTATCAGCGTCAATAATCCGGCGAGTCCGGTTCTCATCTCATCATTTGATACCGATGGCTACGCATACGATGTTTTCGTTTCCGGCACACACGCAATTGTCGCGGATGGCCTCAACGGTGTGCTGGCTATCGATATCAGCAATCAGGCAACACCTACGCTGGTGGCTCATTACGATACGCCGGGCAATGCCAAACGGGTGTTTGTCGACAATGATTATGTGTATGTTTCGGATTATTATTCGATGATAATCCTGACTTTCAACCCTTCGGCTATCGATGACGGCTTTACGCGTTTGCCGGGCACATACAGTTTGTCACAGAACTATCCGAATCCTTTCAATGCCGCAACGAAAATATCGTTCGGGCTCAAGCTGGCCGGTGATGTCAGTGTTGACATCTTCGATATCGGCGGCCGCAAGGTTCATACTATCCCGGTAGGTTATCTCAGTGACGGCTATCATGATGTGATCTGGGATGCCAGCGGATTCAGTTCGGGGATATATTTCTATCAGATTAGCGCGGGAAATTTTAACGCCACAGGCAAGATGACATTGCTGAAATAACGGCCATAATTAAGGTTATATATCAAGCGGCCCCTGTAAAACACGGGGCCGCCTTTTTGTTGTGTATCGCATAGCGAAGCGGCGCTTCGCTACGAGAGGATTAATTCCGTCCAATATTCATAAGAGGTTATGATAGGATTAATAGCGGAAACCGCGTATTAGCCCAGGCCAACCTTCGCCAACGCCGTATAGGTCGGCCCGCGGGGTGATAGATCGGATTTGAAAACGACCACTTCGCTGACATCGAATGAATCCGATTCGAATTTGATTTTGCTTATATGTTCGATAAACGGTTCCAGACCACGCGGATTTTTTATTCGGCCTATAGTCAGATGCGCCGAAAACGGCTTATCGGCTTTACCAAAGCCACATTCCCGGCAGGCTGATTCGACCTGATAGGCAAGCTTATTCAAGGCCTCCAGGTCGCCATCACCGCCCAGCCAGATTACCCGCGGCCGTTTCATATTGGGGAAACATCCCAGGCCGGATAACTTCAAAGGAAACGGCTTTAGCTCAGTTAGATTAGCTTTCATCTTATCGGCCAGGATGGGAACCTGATCTTGTTCGATATCTCCCAGAAACCTCAGAGTAAAATGAAGATTAGCCGCCCTGACCCAGCGGATTTCACTGTTTTCCGATTTTAGCTTCACGATCAGTTTATCGGCATCCTGTTTCAGCTTGGCCGGCAGTTCAATCGCGAGAAAGGTTCTTATCTTTGCCATGATGTCGTATTATAATTTGGCTGAAATAAAATATCAAGCGCATTAAAAAAGGCGACGGTTGCCCGTCGCCAGAAAGCCATTGCAGCGTATACCCTACTTTAATTGTCGGATATTATCCCCATTTGTTTAACCCTTAAACTGCCCTTATTGATAATTTGTTTCAATTTCTGTCAGTTTCCGACAAAAATCATCAATTTCCTTGTTGGCATGAACGGCCATGGCGGTCAGGCGAAGCCCCCAGCGGCTGTCGAGGCTAATAGGGACCACGAAGTATCCTTGATGCTGAAGGTTTTCGATAATTTTGGCTGTCTTTTCCTCGCTTCCGAAATAGACATTTACGATATGGCGGTGCGGTCCATTTAATTCAAAACCCGAGGTTTTTAGTTTTTCATAAATCTGGCTAATATTGCTTCTCATTTTTTGAACCAATTCGGGTTGGGCTTGAAGTATTTTTAGCGCTTCAAGCGAGGCCGCCGCCGATGGGGTCGCTATCGAGGTGGAATA
>CAZFSN010000132.1:0-9283 GCA_964521815.1 uncultured Ignavibacteria bacterium
CGCGCCCGCCACGGTGTTACCCGACTTGAGTCAACAGGCAGGTCACGTTCCACTACGACCTGCCTGAACATATTTACTTCCCCATCCGCTCTATATCACCGCTTGCGTGCCTATACCCGCCTCGACTGCTTTATCGTAAATCAACTTGGCGGTGGCAACATCCTGTATAGCCAGGCCGTTGGATTTGAACAGCGTGATCTCCGATTCGATCTCGCGGGCCGGTTTCTTGCCGGTGACTATTTCGCCCAGTTCGGCGTGCATATGCTTTTCGGTAATCGCGCCTTCCTTGATCGGGATCATGATATCGCCGGCCTCTTTCAGGCAGGCCTCGTACGAATCGGCGATAAATTTCGACCGCATGACTATGTTGGTATCCAGTTCGCGGGCGTTGGGCGTATGGCTGCCGATACCATTGATATGCGTGCCCTCTCTCACCTTGGCGCCGTTGAAAATCGGCGTCGGCGATGACGTGGCCGTGCAGATTATATCGGATTCGGCCAGTACCTGGTCGGGCGACTTGGCCCGGATAATTTCGAGATTGAGCTTGCCGCTCATCTCGCTGGAAAACTTGCCAACGGCCTGATCGGAAATATCATAGACATAGGCTTTTTTCAGATCGCGAGCCACAGCCATCGCCCAGAGCTGCATCTTGGCCTGCACCCCGGCGCCGAAAATGCCGGCCACCTGGCCTTTGTCCTCACGGGCGAGATACTTGGTTGCCACACCTGAAACCGCGCCGGTGCGCACTGCGGTTAGATAGCCGCCATCCATGATACAGATCACATCGCCGGTTGCCGGGTCCTGAAGCAGTACCTTGCCGATAGTGGTGGGCATATTGTAAAGCTTGGGATTGTTCTTGTACACGGTCACCACCTTGCAGGCCAGCGCGCCCAGCTCCTTGAGATAGGCCGGCATATACAGCGCCAGGCCATCGGGGGGAGTTATCGGTATGCGAAGCGGCAGCACAGCGGTGCCGTTAGCCAGCTCAACGAAAGCCTTCTCCACCACCTCCATGCAATCGGCCATCTCCAGTACTTTGATTACATCGTTACGTGATAATAAAAGCGGCATAATTTCCTCCTGAACTTTTCAACCTATCGGAACCCGAAGCAGGATTCGGATTGGCAATAATATCTACTTATATTGGATTAAGTATAAGCCTGATTATAGTATTATAGCAAGAATTTTAATATCATTTGTAGAGTTTTAATATTAGGAAGTGTTTCTCTAATTTGTCATTGCGAATCCCTCGTTTCGGGCTTGTTGAAAAACCTTATGCCCTGTCATTGCGAGGAGCCCTAAGGGCGACGAAGCAATCTGGAAGTCGCTGAGCTATATACATCCAGATTGCTTCACCCCGCCTGGCGCGGGGATTCGCAATGACAGCCTTTTTCGACCAATTAATAAAACTTCATATCATTTTTCAATTGCATCAAAAACTGTTTCATTCTATATATCCGCATGCAAGATAATAAGCTGAATTACCTCAAGCTTCACCAAGAGGCTTTAGTAGCTGATCTGCATTGCGATACCGTCATTCCGATACGGCGGGGTTATGACATAGCAAAACGTCACGACAGCCATCACATAGACCTGCCGAGACTTAAAGAGGGCGGTATCGATATACAGGTGTTCGCCGCCTGCAGCAATCTTGTCGAACTTGAGATCACTTCAAAGGACCATGTGATAGAAGCACTGGATTTGCTTAGAATGGAGATAGCTAAATTTCCTGACCTAATCGAAATCTGCCTGACTACTGCCGATATCCTTAAAACCCGGGCCGATAATAAAATCTGCGCTATATTAGCGATCGAGGGCGGGCTGGCGCTGGATAGTAATCCGGCCAACGTGGAATATTTTTATAACGAGGGTGTCCGGCTGATAACAATCGCCCATGAGGCGCCGGCCAGCTGGTGCGCTAACTGGAAAGAGCAAGATACGGGTGTTCCGGGTTTGACCGACATTGGCCGGCAGATCATAGCTGAAATGAACCGGCTGGGCATCATAATCGATTTATCTCACAGTTCCGATAACACTGTCGATGAGGTTTTGAAAATTACAAGTGGTCCGGTGATCGCCTCGCACTCGTGCGCCCGATCATTGTGCAACCATCGCCGCAATTTGACTGACGGTCAGATCAAAGCGATCGCGGCTTCGGGGGGATTGATAGGCGTGACTTTCGTTAATAATTTTATCTCCGAAAAATACAACAACGCCTATAACGAATTCTGGAACACGGTTTCCCATGATCAGCTGAAAGACTTGATGGCCCTCTACTCATCGGCTGTACCGGACGATGAGTATCAGCAAGCCCTGCAAAAGGATTTTGGCTTTATCATTGAGGGCGAACGCAAGTTCCAGCATCTGAGAGTAGCGGTCAAAGACATAGTCGATCATATCGATCACATGGTCAGCCTTGTCGGCCCGGATTATATAGGTATCGGCTCTGATTTCGACGGTATGTCATCCACCCCTATAGGCCTTGAGGATTGTTCCAAAATCCCCAATATCACCAAAGAATTAGTAGCTCGAAGCTATAACGAAACCGATATCAAAAAGATACTTGGCGGTAATTTCCTCAGAGTCTTCGCCGGCGTTTGCGGATAATATTAAAAACCGACAGCCCTATTAACCGGCTTTAGCTATACGCTTCCGTATCTTTTTCCAGCTATCGGTTATTAAAAAGCTTTCATCCATATTATTTACCATGCGTTCGAATTTAATCCAGGGCATGGATATGGTTAAAATATCAGGCGAAACGCACGGCCGGGCCGAAATATCGAACATGCCCAGCACGGCTTTGGGGTTGGCTTTCGAAGCTTCGATATACGGGTAGTAAACAATGCTTGAACATCCTGCACCGAATGGGGCGATCACCCCCTGGCGATCGGCTTCATCGTAGTTTACCAGCGTGAAAAGACCGGCCAGCACATCAGGCACAGCGAAAAATATTACCACAATCGGTTTTTCATCCATTTCCAGTTTATCGATTCTTTTAAAGACAATATATTTCCTGGGCGCTGCTAACGGCGGTTGTTGCTTCAGTTGTTCTTTAACCAGTTCCGGAGTTTTCTTATAACGTTCGCCCTCAAGCTCGCCCTCGATACCGCAGGACAGGAAATACTCGAAATTGTCCCGAAGCTCCTGCGTGAACCCGAAATACCTCCCACCACCGGTGCAGGTAACTGATTCGGTATCGAAATAAAGCGAACTGCCGCGCCGAATTTTGCCCAGGTCACAGATAACGCATCTATGGCGAGGTGGTTTACCGGCGTACCTGGCGCCCTGAGGGTTATCGGAATAATAGAAAACTATCGGCAATTCGGCATTGTCGAAATATTTGGACCATTTTTCAAGGAATTTGCGTGCGACATCCATACGGTGATTACCTCCCGGATTATATTACCGCGTCCAGCTAAAGTCGTTCATCAAAAAAACATTTGCCATCTGTAAAATATTATACTTATATGCTTATTAAATGTGCAAATAATTTTAACTATTCAATCCAATGGCTGATAAGATAAGACCGGTAGACTGGTCGCAAAATCGCTACAAGCAGTTGTTGATAGAGCAGCGCAAATTCATGTGGCGGGATGATACTATCGATAAGCTGGCCAAATGGCTGGGGCTATCACCGGGTATGACCGCAATTGACATAGGCTGTGGACTGGGCTACCTCGGTTATACCTGGTGGCCGTATTTCGGCAAACGCGGATATTATATCGGTATAGATAAATCGCCGCAGCTTCTACGGGATGCTAAACAAGCGTCGACAATCTGGGCCAAAGGCGGTAAGGCTCGTTTTATCAATAGCGATGCCTACAAGCTCCCGATATCCGATAATTCCGCCGATTTGGTCATGTGCCAGGTGGTGCTGATGCATCTAGTGCACCCCCAAAAAGCGTTGGCCGAGATGGTCCGGGTTGCCCGACCCGGCGGATTGGTTTTGTGTGTCGAACCGGATAATCTCTCCTCGATGCTTGCCAAGCGTAACTGGTCATTCTCTGACCAGAGTATAGAAATGTTTTTACTGGACTTTAAAATCTCTTTAATAGCTAATAAGGGGCGGATAAAATTGGGCCTCGGCGATAACAATATCGGCGTCCAGATACCGCACATGATGAGTGAACTCGCCTTGATCGATATCGACGCCCGGATAAATGATGAAGTCTGGTTTATCGAACCGCCTTATAAGGGAGAAAAACAGCAATATCGTTTTAAAATGCTTAAACGTAATATGCTGGATGACAAACATACCAAGTTTTTTAAAGAACAAGAACGAAAGGAATTTATAGCCGGCGGCGGGGTTGTAAAGGAATTTGAAAAATACTATAAAATTGTTGATAAATTGAAACCAAAGATTAAAAAACAGTTCAAAGAAGGCAAGTTGTTTAGCTGCGGCTCGCATGACTTTTATATTATCAAGGGAAGAAAACCTAAATAGTTATTGATAATTGACCTACTGCTGTATTGATTTAAATAAAATAGAGCCTATAAATCAGTTCTTGGTATTTAAACATGATTGATTATATTTAAGATGAAAATTTAGGGTAGATTTTATGTAAATCAAACCTGGAGGTATAAATGTCCCGAATCAAATATAAATTCACATTTATAGCGGCCGTGATATTTGTGCTGGCTATGGTTTTAATAATAGTCAATCTCAATATGGGCAAATCGATAACGCCGGAAAAATTCCGCACTTACAAGATGTCTAAACGAACCGGCGATACCAGCAAGAAACCAACCGAGTGGTTTACCATATCGAGGGCTTATCCATATAAAGATATCCCCTATCAGGCTTACCGGGCCGCGTTGAGCCGTGCCGAGGCGATTTATCACGCCTCGGCCAGTCTGGATGTTTTTCCGTGTGAGCCGGTCGGTCCATACAATGTGGGCGGCAGAATCACCGCTCTGGCCGCCGATCCTAATACGCCCGGTTTAATTTACGCCGGCGCAGCTTTGGGCGGCGTGCTCAAGTCAACCGATAACGGCGAAAGCTGGGAACCTGTTTCCGATGATGTCCCCAGCCTGTCAGTCGGCGATATCGCTATTGACCCCCAAGATTCGGATGTGCTGTATTTCGGTACCGGCGAGGCCAATTCCTCTGGCGATTCATATGCCGGCACAGGCCTGTATCGCACCACCGATGGCGGCTCAAGCTGGGAGTTTCTCGGCCTGCCCGAATCGCGGCATATCGGCAGAATCGCTATCGACCCGACCGATAATCAGAAAATATTCGTGGCTTGTATGGGATCGCTATTCTCCGCTAATCCGGATCGGGGCTTATACCGTTCTGTCAACGGCGGCGATTCCTGGGAGCAAGTACTGGCTGTCAATGATTCCACCGGCTGTATCGATGTGGTCATCAATCCTCAGAACACGGATATAATCTACGCGGCAATGTGGCAGCGAATAAGAGGACCGCGCGACAGGCGGGTCGGCGGCATTCATAGCGGCATATATCGGTCTACCAACGGTGGCGATGACTGGGAACTGCTTTCGTCCGGCTTACCGGCGCCTCATCCCGATAACGGCCGAATCGGCCTGGCTATAGCGCTATCCAATCCGAATGTTATCTATGCCAGTTATGTCAACCATCCCGGCGATTTCATGGGTGTCTGGCGCTCCACCGATAGCGGCGATTCCTGGCAATCGCGTCTGGTATCGCCCGGCCTCGATCAATTTTCAGGATTTGGCTGGTATTTCGGCCAGATATGGGTTCATCCCACCAATGAGAATACGGTCTATCTGGGCGATGTCGAATTCTGGAGAAGCGTCGATGGCGGGGCTCATTTTGGGGAAATAACCGGAGCGATGCATGTCGATCAACATGCCCTTTATCAGGATCCGACCGATCCGAGTTTCATGGTTAACGGCAATGATGGCGGAGTGTTTATATCGCAAAACAGCGGCAATACCTGGTACAAAATCTATGATTTGCCGATAACCCAGTTTTACGCCATTACTATCGATCAATCGCATCCCGAACGCCTCTACGGCGGCACCCAGGACAACAGTACACCCCGGACCGTGGACGGCTTGCCCGATAACTGGGACGTCATTTTTTATGGCGATGGTTTCTATGTCAATGTCGATTTCACCAATTCCAACGTGATCTACGCCGAAGCGCAGTATGGCTACCTGGGAAGATCAACCAATCTGGGTAATAATTGGGATGTTATTTTTTCAAGCTACGACCATAATGAACGAAGCAACTGGTGCACGCCGGTCGTGATGAGTCCTCAGAATAATCGGAGGCTTTTCTATGGCGCTCAAAGGATTTACGAAACCACCAACGGCGGCAGTAACTGGATACCGATAAGCCCGGATTTAACCGGCGGTGAAGGCGGCGGCAATTTGCTTTTTGGCACATTAACTACGATCAGCCAATCGCCTTTAAATCCCCAAATCATCTGGGCGGGCACCGATGATTCAAGAGTATGGGTGACAGACGATGGCGGTGGCAACTGGAACCTGGTATCGGAAAACCTACCCGAACGCTGGTGCACTCGGGTCACAGCCGATGTGTTCGATCAGGCGACTGCTTTTGTCACCTTTTCAGGTTATTCGGTGGATGACCTGATGCCGCATATTTTCAAAACAGATGACTACGGTTTGACCTGGAGCGATATCAGCGGCAACCTCGAAGGTGTTCCGGTTAATGATATCCTGCCCGATCCATCACGCAATGGCTGGCTGTATATCGGCACTGATTTTGGCATGTTCTATACCGATGACGGCGGCCAAGTATGGCAGGCAATGAGCCCGAACCATCCGATTGTGCCGGTTTTTGATATAGATTTGCACGACGACACTCGAAAACTCATCTCCGGCACGCATGGCCGGTCGATGTACGCTTTTGATTTAGGCGGAGTGGGTATATCGGAACCTGATTCCCGCCCATTGGCTTGTAGTTTAAATCAAAATTATCCAAATCCTTTTAACGCCAAAACTAATATTTCATTTGAAGCCCAAAAAGCGGGCCATGTCCGGTTAAATGTGTATGATATAAATGGACGCCTGGCCGCGACTCTTCTGGATAAAAATATTCCGGCCGGAAAACACGTGCTTACTTTCGATGGTTCCGGGCTGGCCAGCGGAACTTATTTTCTGTCGCTTAAAGCGGACGGCTTTCAGGCATCGAAAAAGATGACGTTGATTAAGTGAGAATATTTTAAAAAGATAATTTTGAATTAATTACAAAACGTTGCTGTTTCCTAAAAGCGCTTTCGCGCCCAGATTGTTGGCAAAATGACTAAGAGTAAATTAACTCTGAATGTTATGTCGGGTCGTAGCCCGATAGGGCGTGACCCGACATGGAATTAGCAGTCGGGTCACGCTTTGCTACGACCCGACTGAACCCAACTGTATACTTTGTCAACAGCCTCAGCGCTTTCGCGCCCTTACATATTCTGATAAAATAAGTGTTCCAAATCGCATTGTCTGATGGTTACATATCTGGCTAATGGCCAAACCTTTTGCCGGTATCTGCCGTTTAATCTTATTATAAACAATAAAAATAAGGAGGGAATATTATGAATATCGGATCAATCAATACATCATATGCCGGCCAAATGATAAACCAGATGAGGTCAGCCGCCCCAAAGGGCGATGATGAAACGCAAGAATCCAGGACACAGCAAATATCTCAAACCAGGATCAATAACGCAAGACCTGCCGCTGGACAATCGGGGGACGCGCAAGAGATGGGCGAAACCGGCACGAACAATACCGCTGCTAAAATCGCCACGCTTTCAGGCGCCCTAAACATGACCCAACCACCGGTTAATCCTCCGGTGATTTCCGACAACAAGGCGGTAACCGCATCGGCAAAATCGGATAATCAGGAATCGCAAAATCAGGCGCTGGCCAAGAAGCTTGCCAATTATCAAACGATGAATCAGTATGGCAAAGCGGATCAAGGCGTAATGGCCGGAAGTTTTGACCAGAAAGTTTAGGCTCAATCGGTCAAATTATCAAATATAGTTAAGTCGATGTAAAAAAAATCAATTGAGAGAGGAATTATTTCTTGGGGATCCAGTAAATACGGGCGTCATGATAGCCTAATTCAAAAATCAGGCCGTCCCTTAATTCCAATGAAGTTGTCTGTAATTTACTTTCAGGATCGAAAACATCATGAAGCGTAACTTTTGCCTGATGGAACCCGATCATGGACAGGTCTATGGCGATAACAACTTTTTTGGTTATATTATCCAGGAAATGACTTGATCCGGTATTGATAATAAAGAGCGCGGCCCCCCGATCATTCGTGCGAACGATAACATCCACATCCGGCTCAGAACAGCTTACCGGCGTGACGATATTATTCTCTTTCAGAATATCTTTTAAGAGGCTTAACCTTCCCGGCTCCCCATTGGCGGCAAAATCGTAAGTAAAGAAATAGTATTTTCCTTTACCGAGTTTCTTCCAAATGCCAACCGTTTTCGTCCCGGCTTTGGCGATAGCTTTGGCGGTACCCTTATTCTGAAAATAGCCATAGATTAACGATTTGAACGAATAATTATCGGTGGTAATGTGAGCCGAACCACTGGAAGCCTTGGTTTGGATACCCAAATTCTTCGCTAAAACTTTGCTTGCTTTGAAGTCAATATTGAACCTGGGTAAAAGTCCGACGAAAACAACTATCATTCCGGCATTAATAAGGTCAGCCAGTTTTTTTTGAAGGTGGTCAGACATGTAGTCGGCGCTGGGCACGAACAATATTTTGGCATTGCTGAAATCTTCAGGCCGGCAATCGTCTTTTAAATTATCCAAATCATGAAAGGTGTAATCGTAGTTGAGGCGGGAAAAATCGGACTGAATATTGGCAAATGTCTGTTTTAACAAGTCATTGATATAAGCGAATTCACCGGCTGATGTCAACCGGCCATACCATTGATAAGGCTTGTACAGACCTATCGCTACCGGTGCGAATGATTCAGTTGAGCTTAAATCCATCGCGCTAAACGCGACATTCAGTTTCCTGATATCATCATAGGTTTCCGAAACAGTGCCATCCCGATCCAAAGGTGAACCGGCCCAATGGTCCCGACCGACGAACATATAAAAATTGATACCCTTTAATCCCGCCGCCAGAGAAGAAATTAATAAAAGGCGTTGATAGCTATAGTCAATCGCTTGCGGCTGTCTATCGGATTCCTGCGACGCCCCGGTGGCCAGCTGAGATGACCACGAATAACCGGTCAGGCTCTTAACCAGCCTGAGCTTGCCGGTTATCTGATTGATAAACCGGTAGCCTTGCTGGGCAATCTCGGGTGGT
>CAZFSN010000133.1:0-9221 GCA_964521815.1 uncultured Ignavibacteria bacterium
GCCAAACCGATGCCTTTTAATGTAAGTGTCATATCTACACATTGGATATACTTAGATTCTGATGCAAATTGCTCGGCATAACCACCGGTTGCTATTATTTTGATATCAGGATGATTTAATTCGGCTATTATTAACGATAAAACATGATCTATTAAACCTAATGAGCCGTAAAATATGCCTGATTTCATGGCATCTTCGGTGTTTCTGCCGATAGCTTTTAACGGCTTCTCTATTTCAACTGGAAACAGCCGGGAAGCTCTGCGGAACAGGTCCAGCGATGATGTTTTCACGCCGGGAGCAATTGCCCCACCTATATAATCGCCGTGTTGATCCACCACATCGAAATTGGTCGATGTCCCCAGATCAACGACAATAGCTGGAAAGCCATAAAGAAACCTGGCCGCGACAGCATTAGCAAGTCTATCGGCTCCCGCCTGGGCGGGCTGATCAACCGCTACTTTCAAGCCTAAATCGACCGTATGATCAAGCACCCAGGCATCTCGGCTGAAATGTTTTTTCGCTAAATCGCAATAAACATCAGTTAAATCCGGTACAACCGAACAAATAGCTATGCCATCCAATTGCTCCGGCTTTATCTGATTTGAGGTGGTAAAATTCTTGATTTTAGCCGCGATTACCTGATCATCTTTAATCAAACTCAGATTCTGCTCGTTTTTTGATGGCATTTTAAAGTATGAGATTATTTCGCCGTTTTTATGCAAGCCGGTCATGGTTGAGGTGTTGCCTATATCGATTGCCAGTATCATATCATATCTTCCTTTATTTTACCGTTATCAACGTGAAATTTCTTCATGGGCAGACCTTTAAAATCAAATTTCCCGGCGGTGGCCATAAACACCTGCCTGTAATCCGCCAGCGCTTCCATCAAAGCCCGGCTCTTGACATTATCCAATTCGGCAAAAATCTCATCGAGTATCAGTATGACTTTTTCTTCTTTTAATTCGGACAGCAGATCGGCTACCGCCAGTTTCATGGCCAGCATGACACATCGCTTTTGCCCGCGCGAACCATAATGACGCACCGATTTGCCGTTTAAATCCATCTCCAGACGGTCCCTATGGGGGCCGACCAGGGTCAGGCCGGCCCGAATTTCGCGTGGCCGGTAAACATCCAGCTGGCTTTCCATGGCGTTCTTGATATCTGTTTGATCCGCCTCGATTTTGGGCTTATATTGAAGCGCGAGCTCGCCTGATTTATCGAAACCGTCATAATATTTCCGCGCCGGCGTACTAATCGATTCTATGAAGCTTTTCCTCTCATTTGTGATTCTGGTGCCATGCTCAACCAGCAATTTATCCCAGGCGGCTAATTGTGATATATTATTAGGCGAACGTGAGATATCTTTCAGAAGCTTGTTGCGCTGCAGAAGCACTTTGCGATAGGCAATCAGATCATCCAGATAGCGGCGGTTGAATTGCGAGATATATAAATCGAGAAACTGACGGTGATACGAGGCCGGACCGGCAGTAAGTTCGATATCTTCCGGTAAGATAAAAACCGCCGCCGCGGTCCCGACCAGCTCGTTTTGTTTTATAGTTCGATGGCCGTCAACTACAATCTTGCGGGCGCCGGCGGGCGTTATCCTGATGGTGATGTCTACTTTTTTTTTTGATCGATTATTTCAGCCGTGACCTCGGCTATTTCCCGATCAAAGCCGACCAGAATATTTTCCTTACTGCCCCGGCAAGATTTGCCCAGAGAAAACAAGCCTAACGCTTCCAGTAAATTTGTTTTTCCGGCGCCGTTAGAACCATAAAAAATGTTTATGCCATCGGTAAAAATCAGATGAGCCTGGCTGATATTCCGAAAACCCTCAAGCCGAAGGCTGTTTATCATAGCGATTCTATCCCGTTTAACCGAAGATTATTGGTCCATCAGTCTCAAAGGCATAATCAGAAACAATGCTTTTTCGTTTTCGGCCGGTTTTTGAGGTTTGATAACCGCCGCGGTAGTTGGATTATTAAGCTCGAATTTGACTTCATCACCTTCAACTTGTTTCATTACATCGAGAATATACGAAGCATTGTAGCCGATATCCATATCTTCATCCTGGTAAGCGACTTTCAGCGATTCTTTGGCCTCTCCGCCAAAATCGAAATTAGTGGCGGAAAGCTCGAGGTTGTTCTGTTTCAGTGAGAATTTGACCTGATGAGTGAGAGAATTGGATAAAATTGATACTCTCTTAACCGCCGCCTGTAAAATATCCTTTTCGACAAGCATTTCCTTGTTATTGTCCTTTGGTACAACCTGTTCATAATTGGGATACGGGCCTTCAAGCAGACGGGATGTTATCACGGCGTCCGCGAGAACAAAAATAATCGAATTTTCGTTGAGTATCAAGCCGATTTCCTCGGTATCGTCAGCGGCTAATTTAATCAGGTTCTCCAGTACCTTGGGCGGGATAATTATGTCTTTTTTATAACCGGTTATGCTTATATCACTTCGCGTAATTTTGGCCAGGCGATGGCCATCGGTCGCGACCAGATTTAAACCCTCCTCCGATGTGTGCCATAGTATTCCGTTTAGGGCTGGGCGGGTTTCATCTCTCGATACCGCGAATAAAGCTTTTTTAACCATACTGCAGAAAGATTGGGCGTTTATCTTAATCTGTCGGCCAAGGTGTACATCCGGGAGTTTGGGAAAATCATCGGCTGAAAAACCGGAAAGTTTGTACACACCCGAACCGCATTTAATTTCCATTCTATTTTCAGTAGCCGTGATATCGAGATCGTAATCAGGTAATTCGCGTACAATTTCCGAAAAAACTCTCGCCGGTACGGTAATACTCCCTTTCTTCACCACTTCGACATCAATATGCGATGTCATCGAAACGTCGAGATCAGTAACTTTAAGCTCCAGTTTTTCGCCTTCAAGATCGAAAAGAATATTCGATAAAATTGGAATAGTCGACTTTGGCGGGACTATGCTTTGCAACCGCGAAACAGCCAGATTCAGTTTTGCTTTATTGGTTTTAAACCTCATTTTTCCTCCAACTTTGATTACTATTGTATAGCCATCCGGCGGTTGTTATTTTACCCATCAATCTACAAATCCGGACGTTTGCTTTGCTATTATCTATTAATTTTGTTTGTATGTCAAACCAAATATTTACGCAAAATTTTATAATAAGACGGTTCTATCCATTAATATTAATTCATTATTATTTCTTTAGTATTTATTAACTGATTCTAAGAAAACGAATCCCTTTACCATAAATTTGAAAAGCGGGATTGTTATTTTATTTATTATTATTATATTTTTAAGATAAAATATATAATAGTAATATAAAGGCTGTGGAAATGTGCAAAAACCAAAAGACATTATGATAACTTCCTCAATATCCTTATATTAAATCATTAGGTATTTCTAAAAGTATTAAGTTTTTGTAAACAAGTAAAAATATATTTTTTTATAACAGTAGATATAAAGATTAAATACACAAACTTAAACGCCAATTAACAGTAGATATTAACACTTTGTTGAAAAATCGTTTTTCTAATAATATAATATGCTCATAAGTGATACTAATAGAACGTGGTGTAAAAATATATTGGCTTTACGGACTTAATATATTATCTGTAACTCGCATTTTAAAAACAACGTTTATAAAAAAACGTCCTTGCAACCACAATAGAAATTAGCAGATACATAAAATGAAAAATGTATCCGGCTAAATCCTTGACTTTTTATACTCGATCTGGTTTTTTAGTCGCGATTAGATGAAGAGGAATGAGTGGGTTTTTTAGGAGGGGACTGCTATTGACAACAGATGATTTTGCTCCTCAGAAGTAATAAGTATAAGGCATTTCCCATAAAATAGTAACAACAAGTTTTTTCTTTAAGCAACCGAGAAGAGTAGTTTTAAACACTGGTTAACAAGTTTTCAACATTGCAGACTCAAGAATTAGACACCAGCTGGCAGGAATGTCTTGGCTTATTAAAAAGCAGGATACAGCCCCAAAGTTATAACACTTGGCTGAAACCGACCAGGCTCATAGATGATGACGGCGACCATCTGATGATAAGCGTGCCCAATCGTTTTGTAGCCAGCTGGCTGGAAGGCCACTATATCGATTTTATAACTGAAGCCGTAGCAACGACATTTGGCCAGAAAAGGAGTATCAAATTCACCGTAACGCCGGATGGTCAGGAAATTGATTTGCCGCCCGTTTTAAGAATTGAACCGAAAGAACCGGACTTTTATTCCGAGACTTTTCTGAATTCCCGCTATAATTTCGATGTTTTCGTAGTGGGCGATTCCAACCAGTTCGCTCACGCGGCTTCACTGGCTATAGCCGAGGCTCCCTCCGGCAATAAATTTAATCCTTTTTACATATATGGCGGGGTCGGCCTGGGCAAAACTCACCTGGCTCAAGCAATCGGTAATTTCGTAATTCAGACAAACCGGAATTTATCGGTTCTATACGTGACCTCCGAAAAATTCACCAACGATTTTATAAACGCCATATCTACCCAGAAAACCGCCGATTTCGCCAACTATTACCGAAGCATCGATCTGCTTATAATCGATGATATTCAGTTTTTGACCGGCAAAGAAGCCACCCAGGTTCAGTTTTTTCACACCTTTAACGCGCTTCACCAAAGCGGTAAACAGATCGTGCTGACCTCCGACAGGCCGCCGCAAGAAATATATGGCCTTGAGGAACGTTTGTTATCGAGATTTCAAAGCGGACTGGTGACCGATATACAGCCGCCCGATTTCGAAATGAGACTGGCTATTTTGAACAGAAAAATCAAATCGGAAAAAATTGATATTGAAGCCAGCGTGGCTACCTTTATAGCCGATAAGGTTAAATCCAATATCCGCGAACTGGAGGGCTTGCTTATTCGTCTCGGCGCGTACTATTCGTTGACCGGAAGACAGATAACCTGTAATCTGGTCAATGAGATACTCGGTCAAAAGAGCGGACGGAAAAAAAGAGAAATGCAGCTGGAGGATATCAGGGAAATTGTTGCCGAATATTTTCAGATTTCCGAAGAACAAATCATGGGCAAAACCAAAACCGTTGAGGTAGCTGTGGCGCGCCAGATAGCCATGTATATTGCTCGTAATCATACTACATATTCCCTGAAAACTATCGGCCAGTTTTTTGGCGGCCGGGATCATTCGACCGTCATCCATTCGATCAATAAAATTACTCAATCATTAAGCCAGGATTCGCTTTTAAAGTTCAGGGTCGATGAAATAGTCAAGAAATTGCAATCAGATTGATAACTGTTTTCATAGCATTTATCGTAAAAAACTGACCCTACGATTAAATTCTTATAAACTTGAATTTTATTATAGATCAGGAACATTGATTTGGCTAAAAATGTTAACTAATCGACGTTGCAATTACCCTAACGATAGAGCAAGGAGCAACTTGAGATGCTGGAAATCGATAACGCGGCCCTGATAATTATAGATGTACAGGGTAAACTCGCTTCTTTAATGTATCAAAAAGATGAATTGTACGACAACCTGGTCAAAATTATCAAAGGCACCCAAACCCTGGAATTACCGATTATCTGGAACGAGCAAATACCCGATAAGCTCGGGCCGACCATTCCCGAAGTAGCGGATATCCTTAAGGATATGAAACCCTTGGCCAAGACAACTTTTAGCTGTTGCGGTAATAACGACTTTCAGGCCAGGCTGGAAAAATCCGGGCGAAAGCAGGTTTTATTAGTCGGCATAGAGACACATGTTTGCGTCTATCAAACGGCCGTTGATCTTTTGCAGACAGGTTATGAAGTATATCTTGTGGCTGACGCGGTTTCCTCAAGAACTGAGGAAAATAAGCAAATAGGGATCCAGGCCATGAAGGATGCCGGCGCCAAAATTACCAGTGTTGAGATGGCTTTATTCGAGATGCTCAAAGTCGCCCGGGGAGATAAGTTCAAACAGGTTATCAAAATAGTAAAATAGAAGTCGGTATAGTTGTTTACGAAATAAAATTTAAAATAAATGAAATGTTTTTGCGATTCAAGGGCTGGTGTAACAGTTTTAATAATTAATTATTTGAATATGATTCATTTTTTTATTGCAATTAATTGAGGATAATGTTAATTTAGAATACATCAAAAATTTTAGTTTGGATTGAATGATTTTTTATTCTCATAATTTGACAAGTATTAAATATCGGCCTGGTTTTACTGGACCAAGCCCAAGGAGCGCGAAATTCAGGGGGTTGACTGATGCGTAGAATTTGTGTTATGTCTCCTGATCTGGCCTCGGTGGGTTATGACCCGAATCGCCGGATCCTCGAAATAGAATTCAATTGGGGCGGTGTTTATCGCTATTATGATGTCGATGAAGATGTGCACAGGGGATTAATGAATGCCGATTCGTCCAGTAAATTCTTTGACAAGAATATAAAAAGGGCCGGCTTTAAGTATGAAAAAGTGGAATGAAAAACTAAAAACTGTATTTACTATTCCGCGGGCCTAAAGATATATCTGATTACCTATTTATGAAAATCCGCTATAATTTTTTTAAAGTCGGATGGGCTTTCCTGCAAATATTCCGCGAACTCGTATAATCTTTGCATCGTCTCCGGACTTATAGCATGTTCCATCTGGCAGGCGTCGTGTTCGGCGGTTTTAGGTTCAACCTGCAAAACATCGACCAGGAAGCGGGTGAGGAAATTATGGCGGCGAAGGAGTCTCTGAGCCAGATCCGCGCCGGAATCGGTCAACTCGACGAATTCCCGCGCTTCATATTTGACCAGCCCCGCTTGGCCTAATCGTTTCAGGGCGCTGACCACGCTGGACATCTTGACGTCTTTGGCCCGGGCGATATCCCTGACCCGGGCTATTTTCTGCGTTTCGATAAGGCTGAATATGATCTCGATATAATCTTCCAGGCTCTCTGAAAACTCCCCGATCAGCGGGCTCTGTTTGTCATCTTCAATCATGATAAAAACCTTTCGCCGGATATATTAACAACCTATGATTTTCGTTTCTTCTCGTTTGCCCTGATCAGTTCCTCGAGGTTACGGTCGGCCAACCCGCAACTGCCATGGCAACCGTCGCAGCCCCGGCCCTTAAGCTGACGAATTAATTTCTTGATCGTGAAATAAGCCGCAATCGCTACTATTGCCAGGACTATTATAAATTCAAACATAGTTTAATTCCCCCTCTTAACCCAATCCCAGATACTTGCCGCCCTGATAAATCACCATCGACATACCCCAGGCTAAAAGAATAGTATATGAAAACTGAAACAGGGCCTCTTTAACGGAGCCGCTTTCCCGCAGAAAAACAGCCATGGCCGCCAGGCAGGGTGCGTAGATTAATATAAAAACCAGAAAAGAATAAGCGATAAGTTTCGAATACCTCGGATCAGTGGCCAGATTTTGGCGAAGCGATTCCGAGCCCTCATCGACCTTGCCGACGCCATAGATAGTACCCATGGTAGAAACCACCACCTCTTTGGCGGCCAGGCCCGAGATTATGGCTATCCCCAGGCGCCAGTCAAAACCCAGCGGCCTGATAATAGGTTCTATGATTCTGCCAAGCCGTCCGGCGATACTGTATTCGAGATTTTCCGCGGCCATGTGGTTTTCATAGCCGATAACAAGCGTATCTTTTTCGGGTCCGGTTATTTCTCCGGCCAGATAAGATGTTTCCGCGCCCTTAATCAAGCTATTGTAATCTTGACCGTAATGGCCGGGTTTTGGAAATGTCATCAAAAACCACATGATTATCGATATCCCCAGTATTATGGTTCCGGCCTTGCGAAGGTATAGCCAGGAACGCTCCCACATATGTAGAAATAGACTCCTGAACGTTGGCACGCGGTAAGGCGGCAACTCCATCACCAACGGCGATGACATGCCCTTAAACCTGGTCCGGCGAAGGACTTTGACCATCACGATAGCCGTAATTATACCGAGGGCGTAAATCGAAAAAACCACCGTGCCGGCGTTGCGAGGCCAGAACGCCCCGCCGATTAGTATATATACCGGCAATCTCGCGCCGCAACTCATGAAATTAGTCACATGCATGGTCACCAGACGGTCCGTTTTATCCTCGATTATACGGCTGCTCATATAAGCCGGTACCGTACAACCGAATCCGATCAGCATCGGGATAAACGATTTGCCATGCAGGCCGATTTTGTGCATGATTCGGTCCATTACGAAAGCGGCCCGGGCCATGTAGCCGGTATCCTCCAAAATCGCGATAGCCAGAAACAGAAGCATGATATTAGGCAAAAACACGATTACGCCGCCGACCCCGCGGATTATGCCATCCGTAATTAATGAGTTAATCAGACCGGCTGGAATATAGGTAGCCGCCAGATTGCCCAGCCGGCCGACCATCCATTCAATCCATTCCATCGGTTTTTCACCCAGAGTAAAAGTGAGATGAAATACCAGCCACATCAGCGCCGCGAAAATCGGCAGGCCGAAATTCGGATGAATCAGCAGGTAGTCGATTGAATCGGATATATCGTGTCGGCGTTCGGCGGTCATGCTGGTCGCCTCGGAACAGGCGCCGCTGACAAAGCCATAGCGTTTGTCGGTAATTACCGAGGCCGGTTCATCCCTGTAAAGCGCCCGCAAGCGATCCCGGCTGGCCTGCGCTTGCTTGAATATTTCATCAGCCTGTTGATGTGTGCCGAGAGTCTTTTTAACCTCGCCGTCATCCTCGATAAGCTTCAGGGCCAGCCAATCCGGCCTGAAACCATTGACAGCGGTGCTATCCCGGATGATTAAATCGTGAAGTTTGGCTATTTCGTTTTGAAAATCTTTGCCGTATTTGACCCGTGCCGGTTCCGATTCCGGTCGGTTTTCGTGCATATCGATGATCGTTTGCAATAAATCGCTCATGCCTTTTTTCTTATGGCCAACCGTTGGAATGACCGGAATATTCAAAAGCGTGGAGAGGTATTTGTGATCGATATTAATTCCATGTTTCTGGGACATATCGCTCATATTAAGCGCGATTATCATCGGAATTCCCAGTTCGCTTAACTGGGTGGACAGGTAAAGATTGCGTTCGATATTGGAGGCATCCACGATATCGACGACGATGTCGGGGTGGTCTTCAATAATGAATTTGCGTGCGATTATCTCATCGATCGATTCAGCCGACAGGGAATAAGTACCGGGCAAATCGACGAATTTGATGTTATAACCGTCATAATTTAAATGGCCTTCTTTTTTTTCAACCGTGACACCGGGGAAATTGCC
>CAZFSN010000134.1:0-9215 GCA_964521815.1 uncultured Ignavibacteria bacterium
CAGGTTCGATTCCTGTCCCTTCCGCTTTGTTTTTTTATAATGAGTTCAGATGGATATTTAATATATTTCTACCAATAAATCAGCTTCGTCATAGGAACCACCCTGGCTTCTTATATCATTAATGCCTGTAAAAGGTTATGAGAATGGTGATAATTAATTTGAAATTACTGCTTTTTAATGGATAGAAGCTAATCAATACCTAAGCAAACAACGGTTAAGGTTGGCTATTATATCTTCTTGCTAATCAACGAGATGTATAAAAATATCCGGTTTTATGTAACTTGGCACCTCTCTTGCATTAAATAAATGCTGTAAACAAAAACCAAAATCCAAGAAATGGAGGTCGTCATGTCTGCTCGCTATTTTTTAACAATCATACTGGCTTTGGCGATATATCTTATTGCCTTAATCACGCCAGTGAATGCTCAGATGTCTCTGGATGATCGCGTTACTTTCGTCCAGCGAAATCTGGGGGGGCCGCGCCTTGGCATAACTTATGTGCCGGGGAGTAACGAACTGTTCGATGAATTGAAGAGCAAAAATATGGACCGCATGTTGAGTCAATTCGGCTGGCATTTCGAATACCAGGTTATCCCGGATGGCGGCGGACCGCAATTTGTCGTTCAATTTGTGCCCCTCGTTGCCGGCGTAGAATACGGCAGATTTGTACCCAGCGCTACATTGGCTATGGGAGTACGTTTTCCCAGCGGTATCGAATTTGGCCTTGGTCCTAATCTGCTGATTACCGGTGGGGATAAAGCGGTGAGAACATCGCTTATTATGGCAGTCGGGAAAAGCTTCAATTATGGCGGGGTCAGCATCCCCCTAAATTTTGTGTTTGCCAAAAGCCCTGAAGGTAACCGGCTATCATTTATCTTGGGATATGCTATCAGCAAAGGGAAGCGCAAGCTATAACGTATAATGGCACACGATCAGTTCAGTCTGTCGCGGCGGCAGAATACTTCGGTGGGTGGAACGATGTTCCACCCATTTTTTTAAGGACGAACTTATGTTGTCTATGGAATTGTTGTAATTGTTTATTAGAAAACTTGCCCAAAATTGAAAAATACCCGGGTACTTTCACTACTATGGCCTAGATCGAGCCTGGCCACGAAGTTCTCGAGATATAGTCTCAACCCAATACCGGCATTGCTGTGCCAGTCTTTGAAATTGAATTTATCAAGACCCGGCCATACCCTGCCATTATCGAAGAAAACGACACCTCCCAGTTTATTATAAATCGGAAAACGATACTCGACTGAAATAAGCGCCATTGACTTATCTATAAACCGGCCGGCTTTGTAGCCGCGCGCCGTCCAGCCATCGCCGATTTTACTTAATTCTTGATAGGGGACGTCCCTAAAAATCTGCTGAAGCCACAAACGATAAGCTAAAATGTGTTTACGCCATAAGACTTTATGATATTTACTAAATTCAAACGCGATTTTGCTGAAGTCCCAATCTCGATATATAAATTTGACAGCCTGTTCAACTGTACATTCCGCATTGAATCCTCTATCTGGGTTAACATAACTATTTCGGGTATCATATCGTCCAATCGCGGAAATTGATATTAAATCAGTTTGTCCGACGCCCGGTGTTGCATCTGTAATTGTATGCCAATCAAGATCATAATTATATACTGAATAGTGATAGAAATTTACGCCAAGGCCGATAATGAGATAATTATGGATAGCATGACTTATGGTCATGTTCGCTTTAAAAAACTCTAGCGGAAATTGGAAGTCATTGTCTATAGTATTATTGCCAATGCCAAAGTAATTGCTTTCTAACAGCTTATCATATTCAATCTTGAAATCGAAAGCTATCTTATAGATACTACCATGCCTGCTTTCAATATCCGGAATACTCAGACCGACGGCATAGTTCTGCTCGCCTTTTGTACTGCCGAAAAGCAATAGATCACATGATTCATTGTGGCCATAGTAATTTTTGAAAACGCTTTTAACGCCAAGCCCGAGTCCTGTATCGGAGTCATACATGACTATTGGCAAGATACTATTAGTTCGAGTGTTTGTTACCGAAATTCCGGTGCTGTCAGCATCTTGGGCTATAGCTTTTCCAGTGATCAACACAAGTGCTATTAACGCCAATAGAGCAATTAGCCTGAAATGATTTTGAGAACATGAAGAAGCCGCATAGCCATGATATTGATTTCTACAACTTACGTCAGCTATGCGGCTTATGTTAATATTCATCGCTTTTCACTATTAGTTTTCTTTTTCATTCGCATTCCACTTCCAGCGAATAGTGGTTATTGTCGTATGGGCCTATTTGCATTTCTGAAATCAGACTGCCCCGGTACGGCCCAACATCAGGTATTTCAACCTGCGACAAAAAACTTTTGGCGAATGTGGTTTGATGATTTAGCCAGGCGAATTGATCCTGTGTGATTTCGGCCAGGTAGGTTTCGCCAATGGGCGTTGGCGGATTAGCCGATGGGTCTACCGGCGTAATCGCCAGAGTACCGCGGGCTGTGAATTTACTGCTGTATCTGCCCTTATCCGAAAATCTGACAGTCTGATCGAGATATATTGGTCCCTGGACATAGACATATTGATACTCATCGCCGTTGCAGAACGGTTTGGGAATAACCTGGTCAAATTGAATCGTGATGTTTTGATAATCCTCATCGGGTACCCATTCCAATCCATTGGCGAGATTGAGTATCGTGGCATTGCCGTCAGACCATATCGGCACTGGCTCACCAACATCGCCAAGCGGCCCACCGATTAGCGCCCTGAGTTCGACAGGTAATTCGTTGTAAATATAGTCCGGTATTTCATCCCAGGGTGAATCATTGAAACCGGCCGCTGGAATAATCGGATAATCCGGGTCGAGAAGTCCGCTCCTTAGAAAATCGACCGTAACGAATTGTTCGGCAAGCTCCCAGCTTAAAACCTGATGGTCGGTTGTGCCGGGAATCAAAAACTCAAAATGGCAATTGCCGATTGTCCAGTCACCGGCTTTGAAAAACCTAAGGTGAAATCTGATGATCCGGTAATCGCCGCATTCCATCTGGATCGCGTTACCGACCCAGCCATTGGGTTCAGCATACGCCCCCTGAATATCACCCATGCAATCCCTCCAGGTGCAATTAAAGGGGAATTCAGCCGGCATGCCATAGGCTGTCCTGTCACCATCTAGCGATAATAATGCCTGTCTTAAATCCCGAGGATCGGCTTCACCTATAAATATCAGATTGACCGGGTCATGCGGATCGCCAAGGAGATCGGCGCCAATATAAGGCCATAATGTCAATGTCTGCCCAAGCGCGTCGATCGAAACGACACCCGGCGGCGGCGGACAAGCCCTGTAAAGCGGTGTTGTTTGTGACATCTGATTATCATCTCCCGGATCAGGAGACAATATGTTCGAGGTATCACAACCTATGAAAACAACTAACATGACAATTGATACTGCCAGCAAATAAACTAACGATTTCATTTGATTTTCCTCCACTTAATGTACCGTAAATGATTCTCTTTGTCTACCTGTAATTTTTATTGATGCGCATCACCTCCTTGTAAAACGGTTGCCGTACAGTAGACCAAAAGCTTTACATCCTCAAAATTCCCATTGCATTTCTAGGCCGGAGAAATCAACAGAGAGAAGGGCAATAACCATGACGACATCAACAGCCAAACCCAGACCGAATAATACCCATTTGGCGTTTTTCTTACGGTATTCGAGATGATCGATATCTTCCAAAGGTATTTGTTCGACATTGGATATGGTAAGTATCCGCGCGCCCGTCGCTATCGGTATGCGGCCGCTTTTCATCAATTCGCCGATAGCATAACTTCTAGTCGATTTACCCTCTGAATTAATGATCTCGGAAATGTTATTCAGATAGTATATTTTTTCCTCAGAGCTATTGCTTGAATTCGCACCGATGTAGAAGTAACCGGGAATACGTCGAGAAACTTCTTTTTTAGCGGATTTTTGGTATTTATAACCAAAATCGATGAAGCATTGGTCCCGGTAAGCTTTTTTGCCGGTCATTACTGTTATCGTATCATTGATAGCGGGCAGAAAAATATCGGTAATAGAATCAGAAATGGCGCTCATATATTTTTGCGAATAGCTCTGTTTATCCACATCATATAAGCCGTAGTAATCTCCGCTAACCAGCGTACTATCGCGAAGAAACACGGTAACGTCTTTCCCATATTTGAGCGAGCCTACGCGCGAGGGATCTACTTTAGCTTTAGCATTTGTCGCCTCATCGAGTATCGCGCCAGCTGTAAAACCAACCGCACTGCAGCCGGCCAGCATATTGCCTAAAGCTAAGAAGATAAATAGCCAGGCGATTTTGAATTTTAATATCTTTGATGACGGCATATTTCCTCCCAGTAATCTTTTAATACGTTAGGTTGTCTAAGAGCTGTTATACTACTAAGCAGTCATCGTGCCGGACTGAAGGCGTGCTTATAATCTAAAGAATAACAGGTAGTTACGATTATAGCCGCGGGTGCGCTTGCTTGATTAATTGGTTATTTTCTATCCGGCATGATCTGCTTTTAATTAAAACCGACCGATCATTCAGGTAAGTATTATATGTTACAATGAATTAGGCGCGTTGGGCCAGATGGCTACTATTTATCAATTAACAGCAAAAGCTATCCAGGTTTTATCTAATTGACAAATCAGATTAGATTATATAATTATTTGCCTGAGATTTGAATTGTCCCGGAGATACATATGGCAAATGAAATTGACGAGTTAACCAGATTAAAAAATACGCTCAATGAACTTCGTACAATAAATAATCTGCTTGATAGTATCAGCAAAATCCACGAAACAAATCATATTATGTCGATTATTATAGACGATCTAATGAACGCCGTAGATGCCGACCAGGGCGTGATTAGTTTGGTTTCACCTCTAAAAGATGATGACTTGATGACCGTTGTCCGAGACATAAAACAGCAGGACGGCGCCATCCCATTCAAAGTAAACGACCAGATTTCTGGCTGGGTATTGAAAAATAAAAAGATGCTTAAAATTGATAATCTCGATTGTGACAGCCGCTTTCCCGCGCTCGATTCCAATAATGGCCGTTATTGTTCGATTATCTCCGCCCCAATGGTAGTCAGGGATAAAGTGATCGGTTTAACCAATCTTGTTCGTGAAAAAAGCAAAGGACCTTTCACCGATGATGATTGCCGCCTCATTGGCATTATCTCATCACAATCAGCTCAAATCCTCGATAATGCCAGGTTGCTTGAGGAATTAGCTCAAAAGAATAAATTGCTCGAATTATCGCAGGCAAAGCTACATGAGGAAAATTTACAGTTGAAAAATCGGCTATCTTCCGATTTTCATTTCGAAAATATCATCGGTAAATCACCGCTGATGAAACAGGTACTGACTTTGGTCTCCAAGTACAGCCTGTCCGATTCACCCGTTATAATTACAGGCGAAACCGGAACTGGCAAGGAGTTAATCGCGCGGGCAATTCATAATAATAGTGGACGGGCGGGGAAGCCTTTCGTTATTAAAAACTGCGGGGTCAAAACTGAAACTTTGCTGGAATCAGAGCTATTCGGACACGTGAAAGGTTCTTTTACCGGCGCGACTCGGGATAAAATCGGATTATTCCGAGAAGCGGATAAAGGCAGTATCTTTCTGGATGAAATAGGCGATGCGCCTATGTCGACGCAGGCGGCTATACTGAGGGTAATCCAAAACGGCGAAATAAGACCGATCGGGGCGGCCCGTACCGAATCTGTCGATGTTCGGGTTATTTCGGCTACTAATAAAGACCTCAAAAAGGCCATCGACCAAAAGACTTTCAGAGAGGACTTATATTATCGATTAAGTACTCTGACAATTGAATTGCCGTCTTTGAGAACGCGCCGAGAGGACATCACGCCGCTGGCCAATCACTTTCTTAAAATGCTGAAGATTAAAACAGGGAAGGACAATTTGTCGATAACACCCAGAGCAATGGACCTGCTTATTAACTACGACTGGCCGGGGAACGTCCGTCAACTGGAGCATGAACTGGAGCGGGCCGCCATAGTCTGCGGTCAAGATAATGTAATCGATTTGGATGATCTATCTTCTGAATTGATAATTTACGCGAACTCATTCCCGGGTGCGTCTACCACAAAAGGGAAATTAAAAGACATTATCGAGAGGGTTGAACGGGATTTGATAGCATTGTCATTAGCTGAAAATCAATGGAATATTATGAAAACATCGAAAATTTTAGGTCTCACCAGAAAAGGTCTCAAAGATAAGATATCGCGACACAAAATTAAGCCCAAGAATGACCAATAGCTATTTATTTTCATCGAGGAGTTTTTGAAAGCGGGGGTTGTCTTGAAGTGACCGCCATACCGGATCTAATTTCAAATAAGGAGCGCTTATGAAACCCGGTATTCGCATCGAATATTCAAGCTGATCGATGGCTTTGTCCGGTTGGCCAACTAAAACGTATATTTCCCCTAAATTTGCTAAAAAAAACAAAGAATAGATTGCCTCTTTTGATGGCGGAATGATAGAAATCGCTTTTAAGCCATGTTCTATCGCCAGCTCTTTATTCCCTAAACCGGCGTAAGCTAAACCAAGCTGGCTTTGAAAACGGGCATTTTCCGGTTCATTGCTGACCTTGCTTTCAAGAATGCTCCTGGCTGAATCGCTATAGATTTTCTGGAGTTCATCTTGATTGCTCAATCTGTACAACCGCGCCAATTGCAGGTAATACGAAGTGGTATCGGTTTTTAGGCGGGTTTCCGCGATAGCTTTCTGATAATCATTCTCAACTATTCGCAGAAGCCACCAGTAGTATTCCGATTGCTCGAGGTTTGCCTTAGCGGACGCGCTTTTTAAAACCTCCGAAGCCTCGATTATATCTCCTTTCCAGAATAGATATAGCCAGGCTTTAAGAATGTACGCCATGGGCCAATCAGGAGTCAGGTCATTAGCCTGAGTCAAATATTTGATAGCCTCCGGGTACTTCCGCATCATCCCATAAGTCAAGCCAACATCGAAAGCTCTAATGCATGATCGCGGATCGAGCTTGAAGGCGAGTTTATATTGTTCGGCGGCCTTTTCTAATATCCCGGTGTGTCTATAAACCCCGGCGACGGCCGCTATAGCTTCAATATTATTAGGCTGATATCTTAGAACTTCCAAAAAAAGGTCCAAGGCCGGCTCATATTCCATCTGACTGTAATAATATATTCCCAGGGCTAATTTCGCTTCAGGGAGATTCGGATTTATTTCTAAAGCCCTGTCAATCGCTTGTCTGGCCAGGACCAGACGCGATCCGGTGCGATCGTAATAATCCCAGTACAAGCAAGCATGGGCCCTGGACAACATCGCATAGGCGATGGCGAAATCGGGATCGATTTCAGTAGCTTTTTCGTACATTTTAATCGCTATCGAAAGATCATTTTTTTCCCAACCTCGATTAAAATATAAATTTCCTTTCAAGTAATAGTCATAGGCTTCGATATTTAGGGTAGGCGGATTATCTGCGTTTAGATTGAATTCATCGGCGAATTTTATCCCCAGGGCGGAAGATACCTCACCGGCGATTTCATTTTGAGTTTCGAAGATTTTCTCCAGATTAGCTTCATAAGTTTCGGCCCATAAGTAAGTGTTTCCTTTAACGCTGGCGAGTTTGGGGCTGATTTTTATGTTATCTGTTTTTGATCCTTTATTCCATTGAATTGTTCCCATCAGCAAATAGTCCGCTCCCAGTTCGTGCCCGATCTCTTCGATATTTTTTTCGGAATCTTTATATTGCATCGCGCTGGTTATGGAAATTATACCGATTGCCGGAGATTTCGCCAGTTCGGTTATTATCGCGTCGCTGAGCCCATCGGCGAAGTATTCATCTCCCGGCTGCCCTAAATTCTTGAAAGGCAATACGGCCAGGATTTTTTTAGTTAATTCTTCTTGAGGGATAAATGTAAAATAAATTTTATACAGCACGGTCCCCATTATTGCCAATACAAATATAACTACCATAGCTTGAAAAATTCTTTTTCTAAAGGTCGATCGAGCATTTATGTCAACTTTGGAAATCGTCAGATTCGTTAGATGCTCCAAATTTGTCAGTAATTCCGACAGATCCTGATATCTACGGTCGGGATTCTTTTCAAGCGCCCGATTGATTATTTCTTTAATGTCTTTGGATATGCCTTTTTTTAAGGGGGGCGGATCTTCATTAACAATTGAGTAGATTAGCGCGGCCCCATAATCGCCTTTAAATGGCAAATCTCCTTCAAACAACTCATACAGCACTACACCCAACGAAAAAATATCGCTGCGTTTGTCGATCGCCTGGTTTTGGACTTGTTCCGGGGACGAATAGGCTAAAGTCCCTGTTATTTTATCAGGCTTTGCCAATTTGATGGAATCCTTGAAAAGGGCTAAACCGAAATCCAGGATTTTAACCTGATTGTCGGATGTCACTATAATATTGTCAGGTTTAATATCAAGATGAACTATATCGTGGTCATGGGCCGCTTTCAAACCTGCCGCTATTTGAAGCGCTAGATTGATTTTCTTGTCGGTCGGTAATTCAGATTCATCGATGATCTGCCTAAGGGTTTTGCCTACAACGTACTCCATCACGATAAAATAACGGTCATCGGTTTTTTCGATAGAATAGATAGAGACAAGGTTAGGGTGATTTACTTTTGAGGCGGCTCTCGCTTCATTTAAGAGGTATTCCGAAGCTGTAGCATCTTCTCTTAGCCTATGAGGCAAAAATTTCAACGCTACCCGGCGTTTTAGCTTGCTGTCTTCGGCCAAATACACCTCGCCCATCCCGCCGGAGCCAAGCCTGGAATCAACCCGATAATGCAGAATCAACTTCCCGATCGGAATATCGGGATGACTTGAACTATCATTACCTGAACAGTACGATGCCATATTCCCCGCCAATAATACTTACATAATTTCTGTAATATAATCACAAATTAATTTATTAACCCTACCCTGGCTTTTCGAACACAAAGCTAAGATAGTATCTTAAGTTTTCTTAGTCAACAGGCGTTTTAAAACCATTTAATTCCTTGTGGGTCTTTGTAATAGACTTATTCGCAACAACTTGGCAAAAACCTCGTCCGAGGAATCACAATTCTCGTGTCCGGGGTTCGAATCCCTGCCCCGCTATTAAAATCCGTTATCAATCAACCAATTACAACTCAAAACATATTCAATTCTGCTAT
>CAZFSN010000135.1:0-8921 GCA_964521815.1 uncultured Ignavibacteria bacterium
CTGGATCGAGGGCGGAGTCTCCCCTATTTCATCTAAAAGGATAGTACCGCCATCGGCGGCGGAAAAGAGGCCCTGCTTATTTTTAAAAGCCCCGGTAAATGAACCTTTGACATGGCCAAATAATTCGGATTCCAGAAGCGGTTCGGGCAGGGCGCCGCAGTTAACTGAAATAAACGGCCCCTGGCTTCGCCCGCTTTCGGCATGGACGGCTTTAGCCAATACTTCTTTGCCGACGCCAGATTCGCCAAGTATCAATATAGTAGTATCGGAATTGGCTACTTTTTGAGCAAGATCCAAAATCTTCTTAACTTTGGGATCATCGGTAATAAAACCCTCAAAGCCGCGGCTTAATTGTTGTTTTAGCATCCGGTTCTCGGATTTTATCTTCTTGTTTTCCTCGATTTTTTTAACCGCCAGCTTTACCTCATCCACCTTAAAAGGCTTGGTGACATAATCATAGGCGCCCTTTTTGAGGGCTTCGATAGCGGTTTCCACCGACGCGAAAGCGGTCATCACAATAAAATCGAGGCCCGGATCGATGGCTTTGGCTTTGGAAAGTAATTCGATACCGGACATTTCCGGCATCATTAAGTCCGAGATTACCAGGTCTATCTTATTTTCGCCGTTTTGGGTATTTTCCAATGTATTAAGGGCGTTTTTGGGAGATGTGTCGGAATAAACATCATAACCCTCTTTGGTAAGCATGATCCGCATGAATTCGCACATGCTGTTTTCATCATCGACAATCATTATTCGGGTTGGCATATTATTAGTCCCGTTCGAAAAAGGCAAAATTCAAGCGATTAATAAACATATTAGTTTTTCGGCGTATTACAATAGGCTCTTTAATTATATTAAAATTGCCAGATTAAATAGACATTAAATACAGCAAATTTCAAAAAATAGTACTCGAATGATCGTATTTCGACGGGATTACATTTTGATTATCAGGCTTGTTAGAAAATCCACTTCTTAATGTATGGAAAGTATGCTTGTCAGTGGCACGGCATGCCGTGCTGCTACGGATTATAGTAATAAACGTATATTTATGGATCGGAATAATAATAACGAATAGGCTTTATCAGTAAGCCCTATCGTTTTAACTGATCATACAATTTAATCGTATATTTGCCGGAAAAACAAGCGTGGCAGAAACCAGCATCTGGCAGCGCCGGCAGAGACAATAATCCATCAAGTGACAAATAGCCGAGAGAATCTACACCGAGATAATTTTCGATATTTCCAACTGAGCGGCTGGAAGCTATCAATTCCTTTTTCGTGGGCATGTTGATACCATAGAAACAGGGGAATTTAATTGGCGGCGCGGATATTCGCATATGGACTTCCCGCGCGCCGGCTTCCCGTAACATTTTCACCAGCTTTCTCGAGGTTGTCCCCCTGACTATTGAATCATCGACGACTATAACCCGCTTATTCCTTAGTACGCCGCGGATAGGATTAAATTTGATTTTCACGTCGAGGTCCCGGATTTTCTGCTCCGGCTCGATAAATGTGCGGCCAATATAGTGATTACGAATCAGGCCGATCTCGAAGGGAATACCGGCTTCCTCGGCGAAACCCAGCGCCGCCGTGTTCGAACTATCCGGCACGGAGATCACCATATCGGCATCGACCGGATATTCGCGCGCCAATTGACGGCCTAACCGTCGACGAACTTTATCGACATTGCTGCCGAATATCATCGAATCGGGCCGCGAAAAATATATGTATTCGAAAATGCAGAACGCGTGTTTCTTTTTCGGTAAAAGTTTGAATGACTTGGGTTCATCTCCGTTTAAAACAAGTATCTCCCCCGGTTCGATATCTCGTATGTACCGGGCGCCGATTATATCGAACGCGCAGGTCTCCGAGGCGACAACCCAGGAATGCCTAAGCTTGCCTAAAGCCAGAGGCCTGACACCGACCGGGTCACGGGCCGCCAGAAGGTTTTCTCCGGAAAGTAATACAAGCGAATAGGCGCCGGTGACCGTCTTTAAAGCTTGCGCTAAGGCCTCCTCAATACGTCGCTTGCGTGATTTAGCCACCAGGTGAAGGATCAGTTCCGTATCGGAAGTAGTGGCGAAGATTGAGCCACTTTGTTCCATTTTCCGGCGTAATTTATTGTAATTCGTGAGATTGCCGTTATGACCAAGCGCCAGGGGCCCGTTTTTGTAATTGACTAAAATTGGCTGAATATTAGCGATGGATGATGCGCCGGTAGTGGAGTAGCGATTATGTCCTATGGCCATCCGGCCTTTGAGTTCTTTTAATTTATATATCGAATTAAAAACTTCATCGACCTTACCCATGCCAGATCTAATATTGATATTATTCCCGTCGCCGGCGGCAATCCCGCACGATTCTTGGCCTCTATGCTGTAATGCATAAAGACCCAGATAAGTTAAAACGGCGGCATTACGAGTGCCGGTTATGCCAAAAACCCCGCATTTATCCTCAATCATCTAATTACCTTATTATTTAGGCCGATACTTCATAGTGAAGCCGAAATTATATTGACTCGATGGAACGTTGTCAAGTATAATGCTTGAAGATGGCTTCTTATTGTTTGGCCTGAATACTTTGATAAATTTGAGTATGGAAAAAATAATAATTTACAATTTAATCGATGCCTTAAACGCGTTACAGCATATCCCGCCGTCCGAAATTGCCGAAAAAGCAGTCCAGGGTATTTGTGATTTCTGTGATCCGATAGCGGTATTAGTCAAAATCCGATCATTGGATAAAAAAGAATTTGAGAAATCCGCGGGTGATTCAGCGCAGATCGAAATAATAAGACATTTCGAAACCAAATTTAACGATTTAGGCGCAAGTTCAGCCGAATTTGTCTTAAAAACCGATAATTATAACATCCTATCAATCGCGTCGATAAATTCGCCAAAAGAAAATAAAGGTATTATACTGGTCTTGACCGCGCCGGACCATCCATATAAACATATTATCAGGCCTTTTGTCGAGGTTTTTGCCCAAAATATAACCCTGGCGCTTACTATGAAAGCGGCCTTTCAACATATAAATTTCCTGGAATTATTGAAAAGCGCCTATCCCGATATGAAGCATTTTGGAGTCGAGGGCATACTGGTTGGCGCCATCGCCGAACCGCAATCGGCTTACTGGGTAGAAGGCGATAATATTAAACAGGTTAAACTGGACGCAAGGTTTAAGCAAATATTTTCGGAGAATACGGAAAGACAGGATGTCAGGATAAAGGAATTGATTCAATCGATCTGGCCATCCGGCAAAAAATTCAACAATTATGCTGTAACTGGTTTTACGATAGGCGGATCGGCGATAATCTGTATCTTTGCCGGTAAATTTAAAAATGAAGAATTGGTTTTTTCCAAGTTCAGAAGTTTAATCACCGAAATTGACCAGCCGACCGGCTATGATGATGTCGTACAAGCTTTTAGGAGACTTAAAGAAGATCACAAGCAAATCGTAAAAAGCGAACGGGTAGCCGCTATTTTAGAGACGGCGGTGGCTGTCAATCACGAAATTAATAACCCTTTAACTGCCGTTTTAGGAAACACACAACTATTGTTAATGCGCCAGAATCAATTAACCGAGGATGTTATCGCCAAAATAAAGGTGATTGAAAAAAGCGCTCTGAGAATACGTCAGGTTACGCAAAAATTGATGACCGTTATTGAGCCCGTAACCACAAGTTACACAAATGGTTTGGATATGCTTGATATTGATAAGAGTTCCTCGGACGAATAATCATTTATCGTTTTAGAATAATTGTGCAGTTTTTTACATTTCCAAGTCTATTTATATAGGCAATAATAACGATTACTTAATGGTCAAAAATTATGATCCCCTGTCAAAGGAAAAGAAGAAAACCGCAAATTCGCCATTGCGCGCGAACGAGACACTAATTTAAATATTTATTAAAACGATTATTGAATTGCCTGCCAATTCCCATTTTACACCATGTTTCTTCGTTAATCTTATAATATTAAAAATTATAATGTAATGTATCATAATTATTATTGACAAATTCATAAATATCCTTATTTTAAGAATGATAAAACACTTCCAGAAAAGTGAAAATGAATCAGTGCAATAAGCAGTAACGGTTTAGGAGGTTAGTTTGACAGCAAAGAATCTAGGCAGTATTCTAGTTGCTGGAGCCGTTTTAATCATGATTGCCATTGCGCCAAATAGCAGTTATGGTCAAGTTAGGGATACCATTTTGGTTAATTATGGTAATATAGGCGCGACACCGATGAATGTCGCTATTAACCAACGAGTAACCGTAAGCGCGTTTATTAATACCGGCGATTCCGGTTACGTCGCGGATATTCATTTATGTTTGGGTACATTAAATCAATATGTCGATAGTATATTAAGTGAGACCGAGGGCACATGGTACTATCCATTTACAGAATGGGATTCTAAATCGTTTACCGCTCCGTTCACATCACCGCCTAATCCGCCGGGATGGTCAGCGCAGGCGTTTTTGGGATGGGCTCGTTTAGGTCCGGTCGGCGATGCGCCCTGGCTTCATTCGCCTGTCTTGTTTAGAGGAGTAGACTTCATATACAAGTTGCGTAACAATCATGCTAATGTTGGTGATGATGTCTGGGCATTAGGGCCCGGCTTAAGTTCGAGTCAAGGGCCATCAAATGCCGGCGATACTCTGGGCGGCCCCGGTCTTGTGGTTAATGAAAATTTCAGCCAATTTCATTTCACCGGCGGCGGTTATATAGAAGGCATTGTCTCCAACTCATCCGGTGCTCCGATTGTCGGCGCCAGTATTGTCAATACGCAATTCAGTAAAGAAGCCATAACTAACGAAACCGGCTTCTATCATATGGGATTATATCCGGGAACTCATGGTTTCACATATTCGCACCCGGATTACGTCTCACGTGACACTACCGGTATTACAATTGTACAGGGGCAGACTCTAACGGTCAACTTTGCGTTGTTAATGCTTGGCGTTATTGACGGCACGGTCACCAATTACGAAGGCGACCCGATCGAGGATGTCCTGGTAAGTGTCAACAGCAATGCCGTATCCACGGGAGCCGACGGTCATTATACGATAACCGGTTTAGCCGCCGGTACGTATTCGGTTTTATTCTCGCATGCTAACTATGTCGATTCTACTATCGCGGGTGTTAATGTCGTGCTTAATCAAACCACTACTTTGAATTACATGATGAACCGCCTCGGCGGTATAACGGGCGTAGTTACTGATGTAGATCATGGCAACTTCGTCGAAGGTGTGGTTGTCCACCTGTTCCCCGGAAACACAACCGCGACAACCAATAGCGTCGGTGTTTATGCTTTCGCGCATTTAAGCCCGGCTACCTACGATAGTCTGGTTTTCGCTCATCCCGAATGTCACGACATGACCGTTTATGATATCGTAGTCGGATATAATGTTTCTACTCAGGTTGATATGGAAATAGACTGTACCGTTGGAATCGATGACGGATATTCATCCATGCCGCTGACATATACGCTCAAACAAAATTATCCTAATCCATTCAATGCTACTACTACGATCGAATATGGCATACCTGAAGCGGCGCACGTTACGATTGATGTTTATGATATTCTCGGCCGCCGCGTCGAAACCCTGGTCAATGAATTTCAATCAGCCGGCTATCATCAGACTATCTGGAAAGCCGGTTCGCAAACATCAGGCATGTATTTCTTCAAGATTCAAGCCAACGATTATGTCGAGCAGAAATCAATGATGCTGCTTAAGTAACGGTTACAAATCGAAATTCGAAGCCCCGGATTATTTCGGGGCTTTTTTTGGGGGCTTTTTTTAGATTCTTTTTTTGATGTAATATTTAGCCATAGGTTATAGACTTTGATAAATATTTCACTTGCTAATTTATACCGCGAAAGTTAGATTGGGCGTACTTGGCGAGGAGGTTTTGTGCGATTTTTAACATTCATGGCTCGAAGGTTTGTCGCGGGGGATACGGCTGATCAGGCAATGGCGGCCGTCAAGCAATTAAATGATTCAGGGATGAGCGCGACCCTGGATATTCTGGGCGAAAACGTGTCATCCCAGGAGATGGCTATCCGGACGGCGGATAAATATATCGACTTGCTACAGATGATCAGCGATTCCGGCATAGATTCCAATATATCGATAAAATTGACTCAAATGGGTTTGGATATTACCGATCAATTTTGTTTCGATAATGTCAGTCGTATACTCGATAAAGCCCAAAGCTTGAATATCTTTACCCGGGTCGATATGGAAGGTTCAAAATATACAGAACGTACCTTACAATTAGTCTATAAATGGCATGAGAAGTACCAAAACATGGGCGTCGTCATTCAGAGCTGCCTGTACCGTTCTGAAAATGACGTCAAAGAGCTTATTAAACGAAAAATCAAGGTCAGGTTATGCAAAGGAGCCTATAAAGAGACGGGCTCGGTAGCTTTTCAAGCCAAGGATGATGTCAACAACAATTTTGCCAAGCTGGCTGATATGCTTTTAAAAAACGGCCAGTACCCTGCTATCGCCAGCCATGATGGCGTGATGATTAAGGCGGCCCTCGATTCCGCGCAAAAAAATGGACTGAGCAAAGATGTTTTCGAGTTCCAGATGCTCTATGGCGTCAACCGGTCGGCACAGCGCGAATTAGCCGAACATAATTACCGGGTGCGAATATATACGCCTTTCGGTTCGCACTGGCTGCCTTATTTCTTAAGGCGTCTGCGGGAACGCAAAGAGAATATCCTGTTTATTGCCAAACATTTTTTTAGGGATTAAGTCGAGCTAATTTACAAATTAGCTATTGAAGTATTTTTGCCTCATTAAAAATATTCAGTCGGCTGCATATTTGTAGACTAATTGAATATTAAAATCTTAAAACAATTCGCCCAACTTCTCGGCAACCATTTCCAGAATCTTTTGATCGGCCTCTTTGAAGGCATCTGGATTATCGGAGTCAATATCGATTTCTCCGACAATTTCGCCATTCTTGAAAATCGGCACAACGATCTCAGACTTGGTCTCCAGCGAACAAGCCAGATACCGGCTATCGGCGTTGACATCGGGTACGACGATGGTCCTGCCCTCCCTTACGGCCGCTCCACAGATGCCGTTATCGATAGGTATGACCACATGTGGCGAGGGATCGCCGCGATACGGACCCAGCTTGAGAACGCCGTTTTCCAATAAATAGATACCGGTCCAATTGAAATGCTTGTAATTGGAGGCTAACAAACCGATTACTCCCTCGAGCGCGGAATGACGGCTGCTGGCAGTTTGAATAAAATCCTCGACCATGCCGAGAAGTTGTTGCTGACTTACAGAAGGCATAAAATTATCCATAGCGCATCTCCTTAATTAGTAAACATTTTTCTCAACGCCCTGATATTCTCCACTTTTGTGCCGAGTTTCATGGTACAGCCTGGAGCCACTATCAGCGGGTGTTCACCGGCATCCGACAGCGACTCCTTTATCTGCCGGCTTACATCATCGGGCGCACCGTGAATAAGAGTATTGAGATGATCGACTCCTCCCACAAATGGTTGGGAGAATATTTTATCGGCCTGGGCGAAATCCAGATTGCCCGGCTCGAATTTATTCCAACTTAAAATGTCGAATGGATAATCCTTAAACAGCGGCAGCAGGTTGTATTCCATGCAGACGTGAAGGATATTCATTTCGGCGCTTTTGGCTTTGGCCAGCACGCGAAGATCATAGGGTTTGCCGTATAGCAAATACTGCTCTTCGGTGATATTTTTTCGCGAAGCCCATTCGGTGGTGGCGAAATAAATACCGGTAATTCCGAGGCCCATTAGCTTATCGACATATGTTTCGAGCGTAACCGTAATCGCTTCCAGGGCGGCCGCCAAATTTTTACCGGAATCCATAAGTTCTATAAACGCCTGGTCAGAATCAGTCAGGTCGGCGGCGACAGATAAAGGCGAGAATATTGTTTGAAAAAAATGAAGTTTGCCATCAAGACCATCTCGAATCAATTCGACCGCTTTCAGCTGTTCGCCATAGCTGCCCATCGATGGATTCAGCGGCTTGATTTTTAACCAGTCATCGGCAGATGTGATTACACTATTCAGGCGAAGGTGTTTGCCGCCGGGTCGACCGCCGAATTGGAATTTGACGCCCCAGTCCTCGACATAATAGCCGGCCCGAGGATTGATTTTCATGAAGTCCCAATCGAATTCCCGTTGAAATTCGAGCATCACTTGAGCCAAATCCTCAGCGTTGGTTTCCCGACCGTAGAAATGATTCCAGGCTGAGACTGCCGGACGATCCGGCTTATTTCCGGAAACTATCCCCGTGATTCTATCCTTATGAGAAAGCGCCGCCGTCAGATTAAATCTCCTTTATCTGATTAGTGAGGCAACAAATCATTTCAAGTAATTCTTAATCTAAAACTTCGTACAAGCTAAAAAACCAGCCGCTTGATGTCAAGCTAAATGCTTAGAAAATAATAGCTTGTGAAAGATAGAACAAATTGCTATAGGTAAATAGAAAGTATAACTTAGGCTATTGCCTTAACTATCTCAAGACAAGTATTGAACTTGCCAAACGATGGCATAAGATATAGACCGGCCACAGAATTTTTAATTTTATCGATTATCTCCATCGAAATAAGCGCGCCTTCCTCGGCCGATTTATCGCCGGCTTTGTTCATTCTATCGCGAATGACCTCCGGTACTTCAATGCCGGGCACTTCGTGATGCATGAACTCGGCGTGCTTATAACTGACCAGAGGCAGAATTCCGAGCATGACCGGCAACGAATAAACGGAGATTCTTTCAAGAAAGGCGTTAATTATGCCCAGATCATACATCGGTTGAGTAAATATATATTGAGCGCCGGCGGCAACTTTGCGTTCAAGGCGAGCCATTTCCAATTCCAAATCGGGTGTCGCCGGGTTGGCGGCTACGCCGAT
>CAZFSN010000136.1:0-8826 GCA_964521815.1 uncultured Ignavibacteria bacterium
CCGGACCTATTTCGAGAGTGTCAAATACCTCAAGAACCGAAAGCGGGTCATCCTCCTGGTCCGCGCCATCGGTCCAGAATTTCATGTCCGAATTTTGATCCATAGCGATTTTCCTTTATTTAATTGCCGTCATCAGATAGTGAGGTTGTCGACAAAGCGAATAACTTACTGATGTTAAGTCAGGTCGTGCCCGCCAGGGTGTGACCTGACTTGAATAGGCAGGCAGGTCACGCTTCGCTACGACCTGCCTGAACGAAAACCTTAATTTTGTCAACAGTCTGGCCATCATCAGATAGCTTTTACATATGGCTTAAGGCAATCGATCAAGCCATCCGCGCCCTGTGTCAGCACATCGAAAGCCGGTAAGCCTGTCACCATGGTGATAGCATCGCAAACAACCGGTATTTGCTGAGAAGACAAATCCTCATGGTTGACGGTTATCGCAACTACCGGCTTGCCCGACAACATCTCGGCGACCTGAATCTGTTTGGCCAATGGCTGGATCGGGTAGCCGGGGAAACCGTCGTATTCTTTTCTGGCCGGCGCGTGCTGAAGGAGTATCAAATCGGGTCGACCGGCGGCGATTATTTCAAAACCGCCGGGATAGGCCGGGTTCATCAGGCTGCCCTGCCCTTCGATTATTATCACTTGCGGCTTTTTATCATGCCAGGCGGACCAAACGGCGTGTTCGATTTCACCGGACACGAAATCGTTAATCAAAGAATCGAAAATAACGCTGTATCGCGCGCCTTGCATCCAGGAGGTTTGGCCGGTGCCAATCATCTCCGCGCTGATTCCGGCGGCGTTCAACGATTCGACCAATATACGTGCGGTGGTTCGTTTGCCTACCGCCGAATCAGTACCCAGAGCAGCAATCTTTAGCGACTTAACTTCCTCGATTTTCCCGCTGAAAAAATGAAGTTCATTAATCGGTTTAGGTTTGCGAATATCACGAATGTTCACACCCTTACTGCCCGCCAGTTTGGATATTTCCTGGTCCTCGGATAAATAATCGTGAAGGCCGGAATCGATATGCAGTCCCATTTCAACTGCTCTCCTAATTTCGAGACGGGCCGATTGGCTCAACCTGCCGCCATCGGGAGCCAGGCCAACCACCAGATGCGTGGCGGGTTTTTTATTGTTCCGTGATGTACTGATCGCCTTTTCCAAACTATCGAATATCGGAATATTCTTCGCGACACCGTCCAGCACTTCACCGGCATCCCGGCCGGCATAACGCGAATCGATTACGCCAACGATATTGTAACGCCGGGTGAAGCGAACGAGTCCATGCGCGGTTTTGCCATTGGTCGTGTTAAACGAGCCCTCGCAATAAACAATAGCGTTGCCCTCCGGCATTTTGTTCATGATTTCTTTCCGGTCAAGACAATTACATAACGATCATTGGGCAATTGTTCTTTTTGATGCTGATCTATAAGCGCTATTAAGCCCGCCGTCGATGCCGGCAGAACGTTCATACCCTCTTTTTCCCTGATCATCTTGGCGAAGGCCACCATTTTCTTGTCGCTGGCATTGGTTGCCCAGCCGCTGGATGTACGGATAGCGCCCAGGGCCAAATCACCATCGATGGAATGCCAGTTTATCAGCGGTTCATTGATTTTGGTTTCGTGGATTTTCTCTGGACGTAAGTCAATACAACTTTTGTAATTATTGAGGAAAGCCTGAATCACCGGATTTTTTTTATACGATGACCCGCCAACCATCTTGGGCAATTTTGAGGTTTTACCGCGTCGATACAAGCTCAGAAAACCTTTGAATACTCCTGCCAGAGTGGAGCCATTCGAAACCGGCAAGGCGACTACTCTGGGGGCGTCCCGAAGCTCGTCATAAACCTCAGAGGCAATCGTCCCGTACGCGGTTAGCTGAAGGCCGGTATTCACGCCGCCGGGGTTGGCATCATAGTATTCAAGCAATTGCGCTTGTTGTTGCGAAAAATCTACCGCCGCTTCATAATCGCCGGGTACTCGAATAATCTCGGCGTTCAAATCTGTCATCTCTTTAATTCTCTTGGTGTGGTAAGTCTCCGGTAGATAGATCACGCATCTTAGGCCGGCAAAGGATGCCGCCAGGGCTATGGCTACACCATAATTACCGCAAGTGGCGACTGTGATCGTATCGAATCCCCGGCGAAGAGCATCCATGGATTGGGCGAAAGCAATCCTGTCTTTTTGCGTGCCCGAGGGGTTTGAGCCTTCGAATTTCAGGAAAATTTGCCTTAAGCCTATTTCGCGCTCGATATTACGGGCCCGCCAGAGCGAGGTGTCGCCAACCTCGGAGTCGATTATATCCTCATACGCTTCCAACCGTTCATCGAGCGTGTTTTCCTTGTTTTTGGCGACTTTGTAAAGCTCTTCAATCTCTTTGACAACATCGCTAATTTGCCCGGTGGCGCCATCGATTAAATCAAATGGCTCTTCCGGAGCTTGAATAACCTTATGATTTTCGTCAATGTTGTTTTTCATTTGCCTTTCTCATTGTTGACAAATTCATGTTCCCGATCTATCCAATCAAGGCCTTTCATATGATCTGAATGGATATTCTCCTACTGCCAATCATATGATAATATGACCCTGACGTCAAACTGTTCATTTAAAAACCCAAAAAAACCGAGAGATATTAGTTATGTCCTTTTTTAAAAGCAAGGATAAAATTAGAAATTGGCAAAATCCGCGAGCCCATAGACTGATAGGATGCGTAGTCCACGTTTAGGCGGTTTTATAAATTGGAATAACCAGGTCATATAGTAAATCACAACGTATCAAAATGGCAGTCAGTTCAATAGCAGAATCATTCCGAAACCTTGGAGTTCTATCGCCGGCTTTTTTCTGCCGGTAACCTCAAACAATCTCGACTACCCGCCGCCGGTCCACTTTTTGACCAAGTGTTACGATCCCGAATATTTATTTTAAATCCAATCTGCCGATAACTTTAGCAGAGCTATAATTCAAAAAGCGAGAATTTTAAGATTAACAGGGGAATCAGCATGGACGAGAGAAGAGTTTTAAAGCGGAGACATCTTTATTATTATTCCAGGGTTTTCGATGAGGCTACACAACAGATGGCCGGCCGATTAGTCGATATAACGACCGAAGGCATTATGCTAGTGAGCGAAAAGCCTGTCAGCGCGAACACCAGATTCAAGTTTAAAATGCTGCTGCCAAAAAGCATCGAGGGACAAAAGACCTTAAACCTCGAAGCGGAAAGCAGATGGTCAAGACAGGCGGTCAATCCCGATCTTTATGACAACGGCTTTCAATTGTTAAGCGTTAAACCCGGCGATGAAAAGATTATCGAAAAATTAATCCGCACTTCGTCGTTCAATTATTGACCCGGATTAATCCGCTCTTCGAATCGATTGCGGCTTTGCGTTATCCCGCAAAATATTCGGGTTTTGCTATTAATTGTCAATATGGTTATTAATCGGCAAATATATTTATACGCGAAATCGACAAATTATCATTATCACATCTATAGAAATTGTATATCCCCGGTGTTATGGTCGATACTAAATATGGATTGTGATCTGGGGGAAAACCATGAAAGAAACAAGGCGACTTAAAAGAATGCATGTTATATCATATCTCAAAGTGCAGGAAAAAAATACCGATAAAGAACTCGGCCAGGTCGTCAATATGACCACCGAAGGCATGGGACTTTACGGCCAGGATCCTTTAGAGGCAAATTCGACGGTCAAGCTGAAGTTAATGCTGCCATCATTGGAAAGGCTTGATAACCAGATCACGTTTGACGCCCGGGTCGTGTGGTGCACCGAGGCGGACCATCCGGGTTTTTTCGATTCGGGTATTAAATTGTTAAACGTGCCATATGAGGATCTGGAAATATTAGAAAAATTCATCGAGGAATCATTAGTTGAGGACCGGTGGCTGATAGTCGATGATTTAGGGGCGCAATGGTCCCATTAAAAAAACCGCCGGGAGCTTGTTAATATCAGCGGCGCCCGACGGCTGCGATCGATTGAAATACTCTTGGTTTTTATTTGCTCAACTACATCCTATATTATCTTAGCAATGTCACCTTTTCAGTTTGTGTTTTATCACCGTATGACATTTTCACCAGGTAAACTCCCGAAGCCTGATTATCCGGACGCCAGACAAGTGAATGATCGCCGGCCGGTTGATAGCTATCAAGCAGTGTGGCCACTTTTCGTCCGAGAAGATCATATACTTCGATAGTGATAGCGCCCGCCTGAGGTATACTATAATTTATACTGGCCTCCGGGTTCAGCGGATTAGGATAAGCCGGATGCAGTCTAAAGCTGCCCGGTACCGAAACCTCATTATCCTCGATATAGGTTGGCGACAGGCTTAAAGTCACCGGTATAATCACCGATGGGTTATCAATGCAGTTGGACATTATCGCCAGGGAAGCGCAATATACGCCCGGTATCATGTCCGTCGCGTCATAGGTAATATTCACGGATTGTTGGCCATAGCCCGGGATTATTCCATCAATCGGATCAGCAATGAGCCAGGTCATTGGCGGCGGAGCATCGCCCAGTATGAATTTCACCGCCAGGTCATCGCGAACGTAGTCGTTATTATAGACTACCTGTGTACCAACCGACCCGTAACGATTTTCTATGCCGATAGAACACTCATCGAGACGGCCCGGCCCCATGCTGTTATACTGGCATACGATAGTATTGGGCGCGGCCAGGATTATCTGGAAAGTGAATATGCCTTCCTGGCGGGAATCCGGGACATGATCCCAGGTGATAATCGCCGAATCGGAGTTGTTGGTATAGAAATAAACGTCTCCGCCGTATTCGAGATTAAGATCATCGAAAAACGCCGCGACCATATTATTGGGTTGGGCCATACTGGGAATTTCTACATTATTCCATTCCAAAATGAACGCGCTATTGAACGATATCCAGCCATTGGTGCAGATTGTGATCTTGTCGTATGTATTCCCATAAAAATCAAAATCGAAGTTTAAATTAAGCTGACCGGAATTACCGTCATTATCATAGCCCCAAAAATCGACAACCTCGCCATCGTCGGTGATATCGACCCAATTATAGGCGGGGCCATCGGGGTCTTCGTCATCGCGCCAGTAATAGCCGAATTCATCCTGGTCCGTTTCGGAGAAACAATCGATATGATAGCGAAGTTCACCATCGCCCACGTTGGAAATTTCAACCGTTTCCTCGGTTTGCTCTCCCGGCGCAAGACCGACCTGGATAGTATCGACGCTGACCTGAATATCAGCCATACCGTTGTATCGATAAACCGGCAGGAGTACGCCGTTGCCGATACCGCTTGAGCCATATTTCATGTAGAAGAATCCGTCATCGCCCCAGTTCGTATTCCAGCTGTTTTTAACGATCCAGGCGCCTTCGCCATCGCACATGTTATCATCCCAGCCGACTATTAAAACAGCGTGGTTGAGCGGATCGCCTGAGCCGAAACTATGTTCGTAGCAGCCGCCCGAATAAGCGTTGAAATCATCGAACACGCAGAAATAGGTGGTAACCGGGCCCATTGTCAGAGCGTTCTTAATCGCGTTTACATTGTTCGGCACTTGAGTATAGCCCTGTAAATACGCGATAACATCGCATTCATCCATAGTACAGGGCACGGTGTCATCGGCCTGGTAAGGCATGCACGATTCATCCACGGCGCCCCGGTCGATAAACAAATTAAAGACATTATGACATTGGCCTCCGTTACAGCTATTACCGACGGTATTGCAGGATAAAACCGCCTGTTCGGAGAAATCTCGTACGACATGCTCGGCGATAAGATAGGCCGATTCAAATGCCGCCGTGGCGGCAAAATCCCAGCAGGAACCGCATTGACGCTGATCCGTAACCGGTGTCACGCCATTTAAAGCGCGCCAATCGAATAGCGGCTGAGTGTTCGTCAAAAGCGGCGGCGGAAGTTCATCCAGCGCCCTATACGCTTGCTTCAGTTCATCGGTGAAATCCGCTCCCAGTCTTAAGCGCCTCTCTTCGGGCGTTAAATCTATCATGCCCGTTTGTCCGGCCTGCCAGCGCAACCCGTTGTCTTCAATCATCTTCTGGATGCCCCGGACTTCGTCTGATACTTCGCCGGCGCCCGTAATTACCGGCGGGATCAGGAATAATAGCAGGGACAAAATAGAAACAATCTTCCGCATGTTACCTCCTCAAAACAGGTAAAATTTTAATCATAATTATCCTCTAATATAAGCATAAAAATTAACAATTCTATAAAAATATTTTTGTAACATGCAATTATTTGTCAAAACACTTAACTTATGATTATCGCTGATTATTCGTATGTGGTAAAATTAAGGGAATATTATAGACTTTAAATTGTATAACGGCTGAAGAAGTTAACAAACGCAAGAACTGTTAACTGAAGATAAACATCAGAAAACCTGGAAAGCTATGATTGTGTTTAAGTTAAGGATAAAATTTTGCGCAAAATCGATCAGACCTGGAATCTGGATCATGGTCTTAACATTCATAATTATCTCCTGTCTGAATAGCAAGCCAGCCTTTGCCGACAGCACCGGGACGATAGCCGGAACTGTATTGGACATTGAAGAAAAGACACCCATGCCAGGCGCAATAGTTAGAATTATAAATACAGATATGGGTGCAGTGGTAAATCCTATCAATGGCTCATTTAGAATTTCTAATATTCCGCCTGGCATTTATACTTTAACGGTAGAATCGATAGGATACCAGAAATCTGCAGTAAACGATATAAAAGTAATGGCTGATAGCGTCGTAAAGATTGATTTTGAGCTTATATCAGAAGGACCAATATTTATGGGAAAATATTCTGTCGCTGACCCCACTTCATCTATAAATATACATGAAATTAATTTTATTATTAGGGTGCCTTCGAGGGAAATAGAAAAACTGCCTGTCACCAACCTTGAGGGCATACTAAAGTCCCAGGGAGTGATAGTTAATCGCAGTGGCGCTATACATATACGCGGTTCGCGGGCCGGGGATGTAGCCTTTATTGACGATGGAGTATTTATACGCGATGAATTAGGCGGGCATTAAGTTGTTTATAATAATTTAATTAATGTCGGGATCGCTAACCAGCGATATCGATTGAATTTATTTTAAAATGTCAAGGCTAATTAAAGGATTGCCTCGCCGCCCACGCTCCTCGCATTGGCGGACAAAGCCCAGGTTAATGCGAAACAAAGGCGAGGCGATCCTGATAGTATTCAGTATATGAACGATCGCTTTTCTGAAAATGTTTGTATTCCCATCTAATCAGCATATATTACAACTCGAATTTTAAAATAGATAGAGGTTTTATGGAAATTCGCCCTTATAACGAAACTGATGAAAAAGAAGTAGCAAAACTCTGGCGGGAAGTTTTTCCGGGTAGTCCGGCCTGGAACGATCCGGTGACCGATATTCGGCGCAAGCTCAAAATCCAGCGGGAATTGTTTGTTGTAGCGATTATCGATTCCGCAATTGTTGGCACGGCAGTGGCGGGTTACGATGGCCATCGCGGCTGGGTGTATTATGTGGCGGTTAAGCCGGAATATCGCCGTCAGGGTATCGGTGAGGCTTTAATGAGACGGGTGGAGAACGATCTCAAACAAATCGGTTGCCCCAAGCTGAACCTTCAAGTACGGGCCGATAACGATGCGGTGGTAGCTTTTTATGAAAAACTTGGTTACAAAATAGAGCCGAGAGTAAGCATGGGGAAACTGTTTGAATAAGCCGGAGAAAAAGCTAATTACCAGGGTGGTCGCCGATTACGAGTCGGCTTATCCCGATCCTTTTTTCGTGCGCAAAGGCGATAGCCTGACTATCGGCTCCAAAGTCAGCCCCTGGCCCGGCTGGCTATGGTGTACTACCCCCGATGGCGAAAGCCGCTGGCTGCCCAAAAGTTACCTTAAGATCAACGGCGAAATCGGCACGGTATTATACGATTACAGCGCGGTCGAATTGACCGTGCGTATCGGCGAACAATTGATTATCATCAAAGAAGCCGAGGGTTGGTACTGGTGCGAAAACAGCCGCGGCCAAACCGGCTGGGTGCCGGGGGAATGTGCGGAGATTTTTGTATAGCAATAATATAAAACCCGAATATCTCAAGCTGGTTAAAATTAATCCCGACGGCCCGCGTAATGATGTCACCCCGCTATTCGCCAATTTTTGGGCATTTGAATTATTGGTGGATGATTTGCTCAAACCATTCGCCCCGGATGAATACGACTATGTCGCCGGTATCGATGCTTTGGGATTTATCTTAGCGACAGCTATCGCCTGGCGCGCTAAAAAGGGACTGATAACTATCCGTAAAGCCTGGAAACTTCCGGTACCAGCTGATACCGAAAGTTTTACAGATTATTCAGGTAAACAGAAAGCATTTGAATTAGGAATAGGAGCGATTAAACGAGGCTCTAAAATCCTGGTAGTCGATGAATGGGTCGAGACCGGCGCCCAGATAACAGCCGCGATTAAGCTGATCGAGAAGCAAGGCGGTCTAATCGCCGGGATAGTGTCGATCTGTCTCGGTGAAAACGATGAAACCCGGAAACTACGAGAGAATTATAAATGCTCAAGTGTTTGGCCTAAGGGAGGTTTATGAGTTCACTTGCTTCGGGATGTCGCTCTGTTTCCACCCTGGAGCATTTTGTAGGGATATATTTCCATATTAATAAAGGTGAATATTAATTACATAACTTTTTATTATGTAACATTATATTTATTAAAGAGTTATAAAACCTTAAATTTGTAAAAAACGCCTTGGAATTACATCGCGTTACATACAAATTATGCCCAAAAAGGTATATATGTCGCGTCCCTTTTCGAGCCAC
>CAZFSN010000137.1:0-8813 GCA_964521815.1 uncultured Ignavibacteria bacterium
CCATAATTTACTTATTGCGTTATCATTTACTAAAATCGTCTAATTAAAACATTATAGTGAAGTTATTCTTGCAAGAAAAGAAAAATGTTTAATTCACGACAATCAAGCCAGATATTGACTATGAATATGTTATAGGCCTTGGTTTATTTTTAAATGTAAAAAGCGCAACCAGGAACCCCCGAAAACCGTATGCCAGATATGAAGTAATTTAATAATCCACGGTAGCTCAGGAGAGGATAGAAATAATGCGATATAAAATCTACGTTTTGGAATTAACGATAGTTTTTACATTGTTCCTTACTATCGGCTTAGCGTGGGCTGATGACACATTATCCATTCCGAGAGTCGTACCCGAGTTAAAAGCGACTCGCGTTAATCCCTCGCCGCCCGTCATCGATGGCAACCTTGATGATGAAGTCTGGCATAATAACCAATTGGAATTTGCGCGAGATTTCATTCAGCGGGAGCCGGATGAAGGTAAGCCGGCGACTGAATCTACGCTGGTGGCGGTGGTCTATGATGATGACGCGTTGTATTTCGCGTTCTGGTGTTTCGATGACGAACCGGACAAGATTGACAGGCAACTGGTCAGGCGTGACCGCTGGGGTGAATCGGATGTAGTAACAGTCCGACTGGATCCCTATCACGACCATCAAACCGGCTGCAGGTTCGATGTTTCGGCCGCCGGTGTCCAGCGCGATGCCCGGCTTTATAATGATACCGACAATGATTACTCCTGGGATGGCGTCTGGGAGTCTGGCGTGAAAGCTCAACCCTGGGGATGGTCGGCTGAAATTCGTATCCCCTTTAATTGCCTTCGTTTCACCGAAAAAGATGAGCATATCTGGGGTATGAATGTCACCCGCTATATCAGCCGCCGGAATGAATCGCCTTGGTGGGCGTTTTCACCCTCTGCCGATGGCGGCTTCGTATCCAAATTCGGACATCTCACCGGCCTTACCGGTATCAAGCCCTCGCGGCATCTGGAGGTTTTGCCGTATGTCGTCTCCGGCATTGAAACCGAGCCGAAAGATCTGATAAGCAATCCCGATGGCCGGGATTATTTGAAAAATACCGGGTTTGACCTAAAATACGGTTTGGCTTCCAATCTGATATTAGATGCCGCTATTAATCCCGATTTCGGACAGGTGGAACTCGATGAACCGGTTTTAAATCTATCGGCGTATGAAACCTATTACGATGAAAAGCGGCCGTTTTTCGTTGAAGGAGCGAATCTTTTTGACACGGATTACACTCTGTTTTATTCCCGCCGTATCGGACGGTCGCCGCAGGGCGAGGTCGATGATGAGGATTACTTTGCTTATGATCCTGATTTCGACGAATATATTCATTGCCCTAAAGCGACAACGATTCTGGGCGCGGCCAAACTGACCGGTAAACTTCAAAGTGGAACATCGATTGCCTTTCTCAACGCGACTACGCAAGAAGAAACTGCCGAATATATTACCATCGCAGGCGTGAAGCGCGAAGCTATCGTCGAACCAATGGCCAATTATTCGGTGCTTCGTTTACAGCAGGATATATTTTCCAACTCCAATTTCGGCGGCATTTTTACGTTGGCGGCTCAGGACAGAAAAAATCCGATTTCGACCGGCGGGGTGGATTGGCGTCTGTTAACCCCGAACGGCGTCTGGGCATACGAAGGGCAAGCGGTATATAGCCGGAATATTGACGGTGAAACCGGTTATGGATTTATTGGCGACTTCGAAAAAGTGGCCGGAAAACACTGGCGGGGATCGATAGGCTACAATATAAAAAGCCCCGATTTGGACTTGAACCGCCTCGGTTATTTAGGCCGGAATGATATTCGCTGGGGTTATATGTGGCTACAATACCGCACCAACGATGACTGGTGGATATTCAGGAATACCTATCATAATATCAACGGCTATGCCGGCTGGAACTACGATGACTATAACGTTGACAAAGGTTGGAATTACAATACTTATATAGATTTTGTCAATAACTGGTCGTTTGGTGGCGGTTTCGATATGCAATTCGCCGAATATTTCGATCTGGAGACACGCGGTAACGGCCCCTGGAAAAGACCGTCATCCTGGGGCTGGTGGGCAAATTTAGATACTGATCCACGGAAAAAAATATCGCTTAATCTTAATCCCGGCGGCGGCGATGCCCGCTATGGACACTGGTGGGCTCATTATACGGGCGTCACCTTTAGGCCGGCCGGTAATCTGGAATTTTCCGGTGGAGTAAACTATATCAGAAGCTTCCATCAGATTATCTGGGTGGAGAACGAGGGTGATAGCTCGATTTTCGCCGATATGAACCAGGATGAATTAGCATTAAAACTGACAGCCGCTGTTACGCTAACTCGCGATCTCTCGGTTCAGCTTTCGGGTCAAGGGTACATTTCAGGTATAAACTATGAGAATTACCGCCGCTATTTGAATGGTGAAAATTATGAACCTTACTCGATCGATAATAAGGATTTTAATTATACCGCTCTGAACTCGACTTTCATTCTACGCTGGGAGTACCGGCCCGGAAGCACTCTTTATGTAGTTTGGACCCGCGCCATGTCGGAGACTAACGATGCGATCAACAATCTCGAATTTTCGAGGGACGTCAAAAATCTATTCTCCCAAAACGCCGAAAATATTTTTCTGATAAAAATCAGCTACTGGTGGAGCCTGTAAATAGCCTGATTATTAGACTAAATCTGAAAGAAAATACCGGTTAGCGGCCTGATCCGAAGCTTGATCGACAATTGCTAAATTGTACTCGACTATTAATTCCCCATATTTGATTCTTTTAATAAACGCTTTTATTTGACACTTATAAAAATCAAGAAACTTTATTATCGCGAGATGGTCAAATAATGCTTGACAATAATACGCCTTTGAATTAACCACGTTTTGTAAGGGGGGGATAGAGTAAGAAATTCAAATGAAAAAGTTCGATACCGAAATACGGCTTAGCCGGGAAATGAGCTTGATGGATGCCACGCTGATTGGCGTGGGGGCGATGATCGGCGCCGGCGTATTCGTGCTGACAGGTATCGCCGCCGGAGTGGCCGGGCCGGCGCTGGTGATGGCATTTGCTCTTAACGGTTTCGTAGCTCTCTTTACCGCCATGTCCTATGCTGAACTAGGCTCCTGCTATCATGATGCCGGCGGCGGCTATTTATGGGTCAAGGAGGGCTTGCCTAAATGGAACGGTTTCACATCCGGCTGGATGAGCTGGTTTGCTCACGCCGTGGCCTGCAGTTTGTACGCGCTTGGTTTCGGCGCCTATTTTGAACATGTCCTTCAGGAGTTGGGAGTGACTATTCCTCACCTGTGGCTTCTCGATCCTCAAAAAATCCTGGCGGCCGGTATCGCTATTATTTTTGCCTATATCAATTTCCGCGGGGCTTCGGAAGCCGGTAAGGTTGGGAATATGGTTACCCTGGCCAAAATAGCGATCCTGCTTGTCTTTATCGCTTTCGGTGTCGAACTCATCATTCAAAAAGGCAATATCCTGGCCGCATTCAAGCCTTTCATGCCGAATGGTATTGGCGGCGTGTTTAAGGCCATGGGGCTGACATTTATAGCCTTTGAAGGCTACGAAGTTATCGCCCAGAGTTCGGAGGAAATTAAAAACCCCAGGAAAAATATTCCTAAAGCGGTATTCTTATCATTAATAATAGTTTTGCCTATTTATTTACTGATCGCTGTAACCGCTATCGGGGCGGTCAATCCCGGCGGGATGACACCCTGGGATTATCTGGCTCTGAAAAAAGAGATCGCCCTGGTGGATGTAGCCCGCGGCTTTTTCTGGGGCGGCGGCGTGATGATATTAATTGGCGGGCTGATTTCGACCATGTCCGCTTTGAATGCTACGATCTTCTCATCATCCCGCGTCGCCTTTGCCATGGGTCGCGACCGTAATTTCCCGACATTTTTCAGTAAAGTGCATTCCAAAAATTTCACGCCCCACTGGTCAATCCTGGTATCATTGGTAATTATAATACTCATGGCGGTCTCGCTGCCAATCGAGGACGTAGCCAGCGCCGCCGACATAATGTTTTTACTGTTATTCTTACAAGTTAATTTAGCTATGATCCGTCTTAGAAAGAAAAGGCCGGATCTTGATCGCGGTTTTGTGGCCCCTCTGTTTCCCTATATGTCTATTTTGGGAATCGCGATGCTTCTGTTTCTTGCCGTATATATGTTTGATTACAGCCTTATTGCCTGGATAGTGACTATCGTGTGGATTGCCCTTGGCCTGGTTATCTACAGGGGATATGCCTATCAGAGGGAGGTTACGCATATCCATAAGATCAAATCGCTCGAACGGATTGAAAAGCAGGAGTACAGCATCATGGTTTGTCTTTCCAATCCCAAAACATCGCGAAGCTTGATTGATATTGCCATAGCTATCGCCAGGAAATATGGCGGCGAGATTATTTTCTTGAGCGTGCTGGAGGTGCGCGAAGGCCAGCCGTTGATGGCCGGGCTGGAGGAATCGGCGCGAGCCAGGCCGATGCTGGATGAGGCTGAATCTATCGCCGACAAGCACGATATCCCGGCCCGGTCGATTATCAAGGTTGCCCATAGAGTTTCTTATGGAATTATCGATACCGCTATTGAGGAAGATTGTAATTTTATTGTATTAGGCAGACAGAAAAATCCCGATTTCTTCGATCGCCTGTTCTCCTCGCTGATAGATAACGTGCTTCAAAAAGCCCCGAGCGAGGTGGCAATTCTGCATGGAAACTTTGTCTCGGAAAACATCAGAAACATAATGATTCCGTTCGGCGCGAATATTCATACTCATCTGGCCGCGGAGATCGCGCCGGCTATATTAAAACATTTCAATGCCAAACTCAGTATAGCGGTGGTTTTCGAACCGGGTACGCCTGATATCGACAGGCAGCATAAAATCGAGGATATCAAAAAAATGCTTCAGGAAAACAATCTTGAAGCCCAACTGAAAGTTGTTGTCGGAAGGGATGTCTTAAACGGCATTTTAAGCCAGGCGGCCAATGCCGATTTGGTTTTGATGGGCGGCCGATCCGGTGATTTTCTGGAGCTCATGTTAGGCAAATCGCTTACGCAGGAGATTACCGAAAAAATTAGATGCCCTGTTTTATGGCTTAAGGAATATGAGGAAAGGGAAACATTTTGGAGTTCCCTTTTAAAACCTTATAAGAAAGCCGGAGAATAATATGGAAAAAACATTTCAGGATCAGTTTCTTAACATAAGCGAAAAAGTAATCGGCTACTTACCAAGTTTTTTTGCCGGCCTGTTATTGATTGGCCTGGGCTGGGTACTGGGTTGGCTGGCCAAACGAATCGTTATCCAGCTTTCGTTTCTGCTTCATCTGGAGCGCTACCTGACAAGATTTCGCTGGGCTCAAGATTTATCGAGAGCCGATGTTCGTTTCGGTTTCTATAATTTTATTGGCAACATCGTTTACCTTGTGGTTTTCCTCGTTTTTCTGGATAACGCCTTAATTACCTGGCATCTCTCGTTTCTATCCAATCTGCTTGAAAAAGGTATATTATTATTCCCCAAGGTAGCAATCGCATTATTTATATTTGGTTTTGGCTGGCTAATCGCGCTCTGGACTTCGAAAGCCATTCATCGGTCATTGCGGCGGGAACAGGTTCCGCGAGCGTCTTTAATAGCCAAATTTGCTAAGCTGGTGTTATTGCTTCTATTTTCCGCCATGGCCCTTGTCGAATTAAATGTCGCCCGTGAAATCGTATTGATAGGTTTCGCCACGATAATTATTACTCTCGGTGTTCTCGCTATTGTGATTACCGTAATCGGCGGCAAAGAACTTGTTAAGTCAATACAGGAAACATTAGAGGATGAGTGATTGCATATTCGCCTGGCCAAGGCGCAGCATGTAAGATTTTCAAGACGGAATTGTCCGGTAAAAGTACCTGACCAGGCATCTGCCAAGTTGATTTTAGTATTCAATAGGCTATTTCAAGTTATGCCCGAAGGGGTGATCTGAGGCTGTCAGCCGGCGGATCAAACTCCGTTTTAACCTTATCAGAACACAAATAAAAAAGACCCGGCTTCAAACCGGGTCTATAAATTGGGCGGAACGGGGAGTAATCGAAATGAAAACACATCGATTATAACACGGTAAAGGCTATTTATAGCCACCGGATATGTTTTGCGTTCGCTCGCCCCGGAACCCGGGGGTCACGGCGTAAGCTCAATACCAGGGTGCCGCCTTCATTGGTTTGGTGTTAGGTTTTCAATTTCCCCCCTCATCCCGCCATTTTTATTGTAACACAAATTTTCAATTTTGCAAGCTATTTTTATTATCGGTAAATAAGGTTTTGACTTTCAATATTTGTAAATTTATATTACGTAGCTATAAGGTAAAGGCTTATGATAGATTCTGTCGGCATAGATATTATTGAGGTACATCGGATTAGAAAAGCCATCGACCGCTGGGGCGATAGCTTCCTGCAGCGGGTTTTTACTCCCTGGGAAATCAATTACTGTAATAATAAACAATTTCCCGAACAATCGTTTGCCGCCCGGTTCGCGGTTAAGGAGGCCGTATTAAAGGCGGTGGGCACAGGGTTAAGTAACGGCATAAAATGGACTTCAGTGGAAGTGGTAAATACCGCCCTCGGCCAGCCAACAGTCAGACTGGGTGAAACGGTCCAGAAGATTATTGGCAAAAAGAAGATAATAATATCGATGTCTCATACCAGGGAAAATGCCCTTGCCAGTGCAATCCTGTATAAGGCGTGAGAGGATTAATCATGCCCGAAATTACAACCCTTCGCTCGCAGTTAACAGAGTTCTGCCATCGCCTGTACGAACGTGACCTGGTTGGCAGTACCGAGGGCAATGCTTCGGTCAAAATCGATCTTCATAGAATTTTAATCACGCCCTCCGGCTCCAATTTGGGATATGTCGAACCGGATGATCTGGTAATTATCTCAACCGATGGCCGTCAGCTGGCCGGAGATAGAAGGCCATCAAGCGAATACCTGCTTCATCTTGGCATTTATCAACATCGCTGGGATATCGGGGCGATCTGCCACGCTCATCCGATAGCCGCCACCGCTTGCGCCGTTACCGGCCTGGCTCTCGATCAGCCGATTCTGCCGGAGATAATTTCCACTTTCGGCATCATTCCCCTGGTTGAATACGGTACGCCCGGGACATCGGAAGTATTCGAGCAGATGGTCGATCTGATCGATCGTTATGACGCTTATTTACTGAAAAACCACGGCGCGGTAGCACTGGGCGCTACTCTGGAAGAAGCGTTCAACAAGATGGAGATGGTTGAACGATGCGCGCGAGTTGTCATAGCCGCCAACCTTCTGGGAAATATCAAGCAATTGCCGGATGAAATAATTCAGAAATTGCCGGAATTTGATATATTGGAACGCCGGCTTCATTCAGAGGGAAATAAGAAGGATTATTCCAGATGAAAATCGTGATCAATAAATCAGAAAGACTACTTAAAGCCCCTCAGGCGCTGACCGGCGGTATGAAGTTGACAGAAAAGCTGTTGAAATCGCGCGGTCTTGAATACATCGACCTCGATCCCGTTAAGGCTGAAATGCCCGATTATGAGCCCTTTATCGAGAAGCTAAAAGAATCCAAGATGCAGGAAAATATCAGCGCCGATAAAGCCGATATAAACCGCCTGAAAGAAAGATTAGCCGAATTCTATCAGGATATATATAGCAGAAAATTACATCCGGCCAAGGATATCGTAATCACACCGGGAAGCCGGGCCACGGCTCTGCTTTTATGTTTGGGATTGATCAATCCCGGTGATGTTATCGCGTTGCCCGACCCGGGGCTGGCGATGTATCGTTTGGCGGCCGTGATGGCCGGTGGAGCGCCTTTTGCCTATGGGCTTCTGGAAAAAAACGACTATCTGCCTAATCTCAGCGCTTTATTTGAACCGCCGGCTAAAAACCTCCGGTTGGTGTTCTTAAATTATCCGCACAATCCGACTGGGGCAGAAGCCGAACTGTTTTTTTATCGCGATCTTATCAATAAACTGCGTTATGAAAATATTTTATTGGCGCTCGATTCGCCTTATTGCGGCGTATCCGATCCGCCAATTGACTTACCGCTTCAATTAAAAAAAGCGGATAATTTATTCATCGAGCTTCACTCGTTTGGTTTTCCCTATGGATTGGAAGGCCTGGGGTTCGCGATTGGCCATCGCGGGGCAATCGCCAATCTCGATCAGGCAATTCAGGCCGGCGGTTTTCAGCCATCACGAGCGCAGATCGCTTACGCCCGGATCGCTTTGGATTATCATAAAGAATTATCCGAATCGTATTTGAAAAGAATTTCCGTAAGGCGCGCGATTTTAGCCGATGGCTTAAAAGAGATTGGCTGGAAAGTCAGGTCGGGACGGTTAGGGCCGTTTATCTGGGCGAAAACGCCAACCTGGGCGACATCGGTGGGGTTTGTCCGGAAGTTATTTATACGAACCGGTGTCAGGGCCAGGCCCGGTACTGATTTTGGCGAAAACGGCGAAGGCTACTTGCGCCTTTCGCTTACATCATCGAACCGACAAATAGCGAAAGCTTTGGAAAATATTCGAGACAAGCAATCCATGTACCGAAAGAGAGGTGGCTAAGCGTGGCGGTTAAATATATAGCGGTTGAGGGGCCAATTGGCGTGGGTAAAACAACATTAACCAAGATGCTGGCCGATCATTACGGTGGCCGGATGGTATTCGAGCATCCCGAGGAAAATCCGTTTCTGAAAGAATTCTATAAAGACCGCGACCGCTACGCGTTTCAGGTGCAGATGTTTTTCCTGCTTTCCCGGTTCAAACAACA
>CAZFSN010000138.1:0-8808 GCA_964521815.1 uncultured Ignavibacteria bacterium
TACGACCGTATGCTTCAAGCCGGACTGGCCGCTCTCGGCGGACTCGATCTGCTGATAGATAGCAACCAGGATGTGCTGATTAAGCCCAATCTCGTTTATACCGAGGCTTACCCCACGACTTCGGCTATCGGATCGATAGTCAGCACGATTCAGGCGGTGCAGGCGGTGTCATCGGGTGCGGTCAATGTCGGTGATGGCGGCAGTATCGATAATCAGCAGATTTACGATTACCTGGGTATTGTCCAGCCAATTAACGATACCGGAGCGAATTTACTGGTATTTTCCGATACCTATAATGTCCGCCGCAACACCTGGCCCGAGGAGATACCTGATTTCGAGGTCTGGACCGATATTTACGATACGCCGATACTGATCAACCTTTGCGCGCTAAAACGTCACTATGCCGCATTCATGACCTGCGCGATCAAGCATCACGTGGGCGCTGTCTCCGGCCCCAACCGGGTCGATTCGCGCGGTTATCTTCATGGGTTCGATGATCAATCGTACGAGTTTCTGACCACGCTGGCGGAGATCGCCGGGCTGGTCAATCCCGAGCTGACTATTGTCGATGCCCGTCGGATTATGGCGATCAACGGACCGATTCTTTCTTATGGCGGCGAAATCCGCGATATGAACAAGATCGTTATCTGCGGCGATATGGTGGCCGCTGATGCCTACTGCGCCCAACTCCTGGAACAATACGATGAGACTTTCGACGCCAGCTGGGTCAATCAGACATTGCAAAGAGCGGTCGATCTCAACCTGGGCACGGCCGATTTGAGCCGGGTGGAGATTATCGAAACCGAGCAGACGAGTATCGATAATCAAATTTATAACTCAAAACCCGATAGAATTGTACTTCATCAGAATTATCCCAATCCATTTAACGCTTCCACCTCAATAAGTTTCACGCTTCCCGAAAGAACGCATTTATCACTAAAAGTATACGATTTGCTTGGTAGAGAAGTGGCCGATTTGGCTGATAGATATTTCGATTCTGGCCGGCATGTTTTGGTTTTTAATGGTAATAGTTTATCGAGCGGAACATATTATTGTAAATTATCATCGCCTGAAATTACCTTGAAAAAGGCGATGGTGTTTATTAAATAGCCTCCATTCATTAAGAATCAGCGCACGGATGCGTCAGGCGGCTTCGTAACGAGTAATATGGTAAGATCACGAATGCCATGACTCGGAAGTAAAATAGCTGATTTTTTCCGCTTGAAATATTTCCCAAAATAAAATATTTTTACAAAACTATATGAATAAATTAACCTAATAAGGAGTTGATAAATGAAAATATTGTTTTATTTAATTTATATAGTATCTCTAATCACCTTGTTCTTGCCGCTTGCGGTTTTTGGCGATGAGGCCCAGACGGATAATGAAAATATCGCCACCTTCTCGATAGTCGCACGTGATTCAGCTACCGGCGAATTGGGTGTAGCGGTGGCCTCCCGCTTTTTCGCCGTGGGTTCGGTGGTGCCGTGGGCCGAGGCCGGAGTTGGCGCGGTGGCTACGCAATCATATGCCAACACGACATTCGGCCCTCGCGGATTGGAGCTTATGAAAGACGGCCTGACTCCGGATGAGGCGATTAAGCGTGTACTCTCCACCGATGACAATCCCGGCCAACGTCAGGTGGGAATGGTGTCAGCCGACGGCAAATCAGCAACTTATACCGGTGACGGTTGCCTTCACTGGGCCGGCGGGCGAAATGGGCCGAATTACGCGATTCAGGGGAATATTCTGGCCGGTGAAGCCGTGGTTACGGAAATGGAAAAAGCTTTTCTGGCTAAGCAGGGCACATTGGCCGATCGTCTCTACGCCGCGCTTTTGGCGGGTGAGGCCAACGGCGGCGATTCACGCGGCAAACAATCGGCGGCCATGTTGGTGGTTAAGGCGGAAGCCGGTTATGGCGGCTATACCGACAGAGCGATTGATATCCGGGTGGATGATCACCCTGAACCGTTTAAGGAACTCGGCCGAATCCTGACTATCGCCCAGATGAACTACGCCTGGAACGACGCCTGGACATTGTTTGAGAAAAAGCAATTCGCCGAAGCTCTTCCACCAATGGAGCGCGCCGCCCGTCTGGCGCCGGATTATGGCGAGGTGTTTTATGATCTGGCCGTGATCAGATTGGCCGCCGGTGATAAAAACAACGCCCTGGCCGCTCTGGAGAAAGCGCTTCAACTGAACCCGAAATTGATCCAGCAAGCGCGCACGGATAATGACCTGGCCGGGTTGAGGGGAATGCCGGAGTTCGAGAAATTAATTGGCTCAAAATAAGTTAATCAGGTTTAGTAATTGATCATGTTTACAGGGGAGGCTTTTATTTTATCTTCAAATACAAAAAAAGCGCCAATTCACAAAGTCTCGAAAATTAGCAATAAAAAATCTCTAACGGCGGAACCAGATAACCATTGAAAATGTTTTTGCCGATGTTTTTATTGATTAAGCTGCAGGTTGTTGAATCGAGGAATTTAAGAGCAATCGTTAAGTAGAACGACAAATTATTGAACTCAATTAATAAAACAAAAGGAGATGGTGGTGGAAGACCTGACTACTAAAGTGATGGAGTGGGGCGCGCTATATGGCACTAAAATTATTGGCGCTGTTGCCATTCTGGTTTTTGGACGAATCGGGGTTGGCATTTTTACCAAAATTGTCAAAAAATTATTGATTAAAAGCAAGGTTGACGAGACGCTATCGAAATTCGTCACCAGCCTGGCTAAAATCGCGTTGATGACATTTATTATAATTGCCGCTTTAGGCACTCTGGGTGTGCAAACCGCCTCGTTTGTTGCGATAATTGGTGCTGCCGGTTTAGCTATCGGTTTCGCCCTTCAGGGCTCGCTGGCTAATTTCGCCTCGGGCGTGATGCTGGTCATGTTCAAACCGTTCAAGGTGGGCGATTATGTGGAGGCCGGTGGAACTGCCGGCACGGTCGAAGCCGTGAAGATATTCAATACTCAATTTAAAACGCCTGACAACAAATTAGTCGTTGTCCCCAACAGCCAAATTACCGGGGGGAATATTGTCAATTATTCAGCCGAAGATACCCGCCGCGTCGATTTGGTTTTTGGTGTCGGCTATGGCGATGATATCAAGAAAGCCAAACAGACGTTGGGCCAGATTCTCAAGGAGGATGAAAGGATATTAAAAGACCCCGCGCCCACAGTGGCGGTATCCGAACTGGGCGACAGCTCGGTTAATTTCGTGGTGCGCCCCTGGGTAAAAACAGGCGATTACTGGGGTGTATATTTCGATATCACCGAAAAAGTAAAACTGACGTTTGATCAACAGGGAATCTCCATACCATTCCCTCAAACCGATGTGCATTTGCATCAAATTAAATCCGCTTAGTATGAACTTATAACTAAAATAGCAAAAAAGGAGTTAGTTATGAAACACATCACTATCTACATTATCACCTTTGCTTTAGTATTGGTTGCTTCATTAACCAATGCCGAACCCTGGAAAAAATCACTCGATACCGATTTCACGATGACTCAAAACGCCTACTCGGACAGCTGGAAAGGCGGCGAAGCCGGAAGTATTAGCTGGGTCTGGAACGCCAATGGCGTATTCGAAAATCAGCTGTCGCCAAAATTAAATTTCAAAAACACCAGCAAACTGTCGTTCGGTCAAACCCATATCCAGGATAAGACGACCAAGCATTGGGCTAAACCGCAGAAATCCACCGACCTGATCGATATCGAAAATGTCGGAAGGTTCACCATGGGCTGGGTAGTCGATCCCTATGCCGCTTTTCGAATCGAATCTCAATTTCTGGATGCTTCGGATACTATTGCTCACAAGAATTTATATTTAAATCCGATGAAACTGACAGAATCCGCCGGCGCTTCCAGACAATTTTACAACACCGAAAAATCAGAACTGTTATCCAGGCTGGGTTTCGCACTCCGTCAAATCCTGACTAGATCAGTAATCGATGCCCAGGGAAACACGAATTCTGTAAACACCAATGATGGCGGTTTCGAATCTGTCACTGACTATAAACTGGTTTTATCTGAGACGATGATGTATACTTCAAAGCTGTCATTGTACAAGGCGTTCTTCTTTTCCGAATCTGATGCCGACACTGCCGATAATTGGAAAGCTATCGATATCAACTGGGAAAATCAAATTTCCGTTTCCGTAGTTAAGTATGTGACCGTATCGCTTTACATGCAGCTTTTGTATGACAAGCAAATCGATCTCAGGGGCCGTTTCAAACAGACTCTGGCGCTGGGGCTGACCTATAAGTTGTTTTAATACAATCGTTCAATCTGCCCGTTATATATCTTAAACGAGTTACATGACGGTCAGGTTTAATAAGATTGGAACATTTCAACATCAAAAAGAGAGAAACGAAAATGGGAATGGTGAAAGAATTTAAAGAGTTTGCCGTCAAGGGCAATGTTATTGATATGGCTGTAGGTATTATTGTTGGGGCCGCGTTCGGCACTATTGTCAAGTCGCTGGTATCCGATGTTCTTATGCCGCCGATCGGCTTGCTTCTGGGCAACGTAGATTTTTCCAATTTGTTTATTGTGCTTAAGCAGGGCGCCACTATTGCCGCGCCGTATGCTACATTGGCCGATGCCAGCACCGCCGGGGCGGTCACGCTCAACTATGGAATGTTTCTTAATACGATAATCAGCTTCTTGATAGTCTCTTTCGCGATCTTCATGGTTATCAAAAACATCAATCGCTTAAAAAGAAAAGAGGAAGTCAAGCCGGCTGTACCGACTACCAAAGATTGCCCATTTTGCTTTTCAAGTGTGCCGATAAAAGCGGTGAAATGCCCGTATTGCACATCGGATTTGAAAGCGGCATAGTAAAAGGCAAAAGTTGTAAATCTTAAAGCGGTTCCGTCAGGTTATACCCAAAAGGGTGTGACTTGACGGCGCTTGACGGGTAGATCTCGCTTCGCTACGATCTGCCTGGACACTTAATATCTAATGGTAAAATAATATTAAAAGTTAATGGCAAGTTTACCGATTGTAATTTGCTTTATCTCGCCTGTTTTAAAGTCATACAAATCTATTCTCGTGTCGTCACTTTCCAGATTCTTAACATGCTTTCTAGCCTCGTCCGCCCCCAGCGCCTTCAGCGCGATAATCGAAGTTCCCCGGATATAAGGATCGGGATCATCCAGCGTCTGGATCAGCTTCTTGATAACCGGTATATCGAAACACGATTTATCGATCTCGGCTACCCGGGCAATCGCTATACGGGCGCCTTTCTCGAACGGTTCCTCGACTAAAAACTGCGGGAGCATATGACCGTACTCGGCGATAAGCTCCGGGACATTGCGCAATATCTCGCCGATAGCCTCCGCCGCGTACCAGCCGATATTACCGGACTCGTCATTCATCATCCAGAAAAAGCGGCGGATTAGCTTGCGCAGATTCTCCAGATTGCCCTCGGCCTTCAAGGCCGCGATTATGCCCAATCCTTCCAATGCGCGATAGCAAATAAGCGGATCGCTTTCAAACAGTAGGGAATTCATTATTCGTAAGGGATTGCGGGTTTGTTTCGCCCAGAGTTTGAGCTGGTCGAAATCGCGTTTTGCAAGAATATCGATAACATCTTGTTTGCGCGCGCGCATACCGGTTGATAATCGATTGTTGTCTGTCATTATTCTTTGATTCTCATATCAGTGGGCTAAAATATTTTAACTAAAATTTACGACACAATTTATCCCAGCGCTACATCGAGAGTCATCATCACCGCGAAACCCAACATGGCGCCCAATGTGGCCGAATGCGAATGGCCGCCCGCCTGCGATTCAGGAATAAGATCCTCGACGACGACAAAAATCATAGCCCCCGCGGCAAAGGCCAAAGCGTAGGGAAGTATCGGTCGAGCTATTATTACCAAAGCCGCGCCGAGCACGCCCGCAATTGGTTCCACCGTGCCTGATAGCTGGCCATACCAGAACGCTTTCCCGCGCGATACGGCCTCCCGCCGCAGAGGTATCGAAACCGCCGTACCCTCCGGAAAATTCTGTATACCGATACCGATCGCCAGCGCCACCGCCCCGGCCAGCGTAGCCGATTCAAATCCGGCGGCGGCCGCCCCGAAAGCCACGCCAACCGCCAGTCCCTCGGGGAAATTATGAAGCGTAATCGCCAAAACCAAAAGCGTCGTCCTTTTCCAGTGAGTACTAACGCCCTCGGTTTCTTTTTGTTCGGGATGGAAATGCGGCAGAATCCTATCCGCCAGACGGAGAAAAGCGGCTCCAAATAGGAAACCAACAAGCGCGGGCACCCAGGCCGGGATAGATTTGCCCTCAGACATCTCGATAGCGGGCGCCAGAAGCGACCAATAGCTGGCGGCAATCATCACCCCGGCCGCGAACCCCAGCATCGAATCAAGCGTCTTACGGCTGAATTCTTTAGATAAGAAAACCATAGCCGCGCCGGCCGCGGTGACAAACCAGGTGAAACAGGTGGCTAATAATGCTTGTGTGATAGGACCAAGGTTAACGAACCAGGCTACGCTTTCCATTCGCGGTCTCCGTATGAGATTAAAAAATAATCAATTCGTCTTGTTAGAACGGATAAAACCCGCCCGCGTGCCAGTAATCTTCGGTCAGTTCCTGTTGCTGTTTAAGCAATCGCCGGTGATGAGTTTCTTCCCAGGCGGCCAGTTCGGTGTAAAACTTTTTAACCATCGGATTTGCAGTCGCTTGGGCTTCTTGATTATAGAATTTTATAGACGATTCCTCAAGCTGCACGCCGATCGATAGGGCGGTCATCTCATAATGGGCTTCCGCCAGGCGAGACCGGAAACTTTCAGAAAATATCGGGCTATCAGCCGATTGTGGAGGTTTGCCCAAAGATACGGATGTATCTGCCTTGCCGTTTTTCAGGAAAGAGTCGTACTGCGCTTTCAGAAACACATAATGCTCGACCTCATCCTGGGCCAGCGCCCTGAACACTTCCTTGCCCTTTTCGTCCTCGGCGCTGTTGGCCGCCATCTTATAAAAATTATGGCCGTCAACTTCGGCCTGCATGGCTTTCATCAGGCCGTCCAGTATCCGTTTATTTTCATCCATAATATGCTCCTCTAATCTAATTAATTACCCGCAACAAAATATTCAAAATTCAGGGAATTGATATATAGAATATCCCCTCGCTAACGGCTTAATTTAGCCTTCGGATTCGAGATTGAATTCGCGGAAATCGAACCAGAAACCGGTGCCGTTGAGCGAGTCCAGTTCGGCTTGCACTATTGCCAGATGACCTTCCTCGATTTCCAAAAAACGCTTGAACATCCGCTGCGGTTCGGCCTCCAGTTGGTCCACCATCTGCTCATAGAATTTGCTGGTCTCGATCTCGACATCCAGAGCCTTGGTCAGCATCTGGGCCTCGCCGAACTTATCGGCCTCTTTCATCTTGCCTTCGAGTTTCTTTACGCCATCCTCGATAGCGCCTTTAGTCGGTATGGTGGTTTCCAGAGTCTTGGTTTTAAGCTTACCTGTTCGCTTCCATTCGGTCAGGCGGCTTTCCAGGTAATCTATATGCCCCTGTTCCTCTTTAGCCAGCTGTTTGAACAGGCGCTTGGCGGTTTCGTTTTTGGAATTGGCTACGGCCGACGCGTAAACATCCCGCACCTTCATCTCATAATCTATAGCGGTTATAATCGCTTTTTCGACTTCCATATTTCCCTCGTTTGTTACTAAAATATCTCTCCCAACACCAGTCCAATCATAGACACTATAACCCCATATTTACCAGCCGGGTTCCCGGACTGTTCAGGGCATACAGTATCATCCCTCACTCTAATAATAGGCAATTTAGCGGGGATTGTAAATAGAATAGTTGTGAGCGGATGGATAACGTGTTTTGGCGGAGAAGTGGATACTTATTATTAGCTTCCAAACTTTGGATCTTATCAATAAGCCCATTTTAGGGAAATATCACTGTATCAGGTAGTCAATTTTTGTTGTCATTCCCGCGGAGGTCCCATTAGGGATGCCTTGCGGCACGGGAATCCAGAACCCCTTATCGGGCAAGTTGTTAAAAAACATGGATATCTGCCTTCGCAGGTATGACATTAAATAAACAGGGATGACGTTAAATACATGTAATTGAGAAAAATATGTAAAATACCATTTTAAACAAGCCATCCGGTTTGGAAGCAACCGAACTACATGCTATCTTAATACACAAACGGAATTAAACGCCACGATTTCCGGCAATAAGTATCCCAGGCCGCCCCAAATTGATTTCGCATCAACATTTCCTCATCGTAAATGCGCCAGAATAGCACTATAGTCAGGGCCGCTGCCAAAATCAGGGCTAACCATGAACGGAAAATCAGGGCGATTCCCGATATGAATATGATTATGCCCAGGTACCTCGGATGGCGAATGTACCGGTATGGGCCATCGGTTATCAGTTGATGATTCTCCTGAATAGTAACCTGCACGCTGAATTGCTTATCAAGCCGGGCCTCCGCCCAATGCATACCGATCATTCCCAGAACGAATAAGCCAAGCCCTAAATATCGAATAAATTCCGAGGCGTTGATTGTAAATATGGCGCGACGGTCGCAGTAGGGGGCGATAACTACTATCGCCAAGGGAATAAGTTGCAATAAAAGCAGGGCAATCCGTTGACGGGCTACTGTCTTTTTCCCCCGGCCGCGATTACGTCCCGCCTCGGGCAGCTTGATTACTATGATAATTTGCAGAAGTACAATTAGTATCGCATAGCCAAGCCGCGCGGGATTGGCGATAAACCCCTGTATATCCGTAATGCCCCAGCCGACAAACGGCAGGCCGATAAA
>CAZFSN010000139.1:0-8676 GCA_964521815.1 uncultured Ignavibacteria bacterium
AGGAACTCAGTAATGACGGGTATGCCGCTTATATGGGACCTGAAATCGAATATTTTTATTTTAAAAGCTCGGCCGCGCCGGAAGTAATCGACAGAGGGGGATACTTTGACTACACGGCCATCGATATTCCCACCAGACTCAGGAAAAAAACGATCAAAGCCCTTGAAGAAATCGGCATACCGGTCGAATGCTCGCATCATGAAGTGGCTCACTCCCAGCATGAGATCGATTTGAAATATCAGGAAGCCTTAAAAATGGCCGATTCGGCCATGATGTATCGATTAATTGTGAAAGAAATAGCCGCCTCGGAGAATTATTACGCGACATTCATGCCCAAGCCCATATTCGGAGCGAACGGTTCGGGCATGCATACTCATCAATCATTGTTTAAAAATGGCCATAACGCGTTTTTTGATCCGGGTGACGAGTACAATCTTTCGCAAACCGCCAGAAGTTATGTTGCCGGCCTCCTTAAACATATAAATGAATTCTGTCTGGTGACCAACCAGTGGGTCAATTCGTATAAGCGTCTGGTGCCCGGCTATGAAGCTCCCGCTTATATCTCCTGGGGCCGCCGCAACAGATCATCCCTGGTGCGGATCCCGATGTACCGGGTTGGCCGCGAGGAAGCGACCAGGGTTGAACTGAGAAGCCCTGATCCGGCCTGCAATCCGTACCTGGCATTTGCTGTGATGTTGGCCTCAGGCTACCAGGGCGTCAAGAACAACTATGCTCTCTCGGCGCCAATCGAGGAAAACATTTTCCACATGGATTCAACTAAACTCAAGGGTAAAAAAATCAAAACTCTGCCTAACTCGCTGGAAAACGCTGTCAGAGAATTCGAAAAATCCAAACTGATGCGGGAAGTGCTGGGCGATCACGTTTTTTACCAACTGATAGAAAACAAGAAAGTCGAGTGGGAAAGATACCGGATTGCCGTTACGCAATATGAGATCGACAATTATTTGTATTTACTGTAAGCCCGGAATTCGCCCTGCTAACGATATTTAAATTAAAACGGGCGCCGAAAAAAATCAGTTGCCTGAAAATAAATTGAAAGCGCCGGCCGTTGATGTGATGAAAAATATCTTAAGTTTCGATATTGAGGAGCATTTCCAGGTCTCCGGGCTGGCGGCGGCAATAAGCCGGGACCAATGGGATAGCTTTCCATCAAGGGTGGAAAGCAGTACATTGAAAGTGCTCGATATACTTGAACGCCATAACACTAAAGCGACTTTTTTTATCCTGGGCTGGATTGCCGAAAGACATCCCAAATTAATCGAGGCGATCGATAAAGCGGGCCACGAAATAGCCAATCACGGTTTCGATCACAAGCTCGTGTATGATATGACAGTCGAGCAATTTGCCGATGATGTCAAACGGACGGACACATTTTTGAAAGAAATCACGGGGAAAGAGGTTCTTGGTTACCGCGCTCCCAGTTTTTCGATTGGCGCCGGGGATAACGACCAATTTAAAGCTTTAGCCGATTTGGGCTACAAATATGACTCATCCCTGTTCCCGATGAAGCATTTCCGGTACGCGGCGGCGGAGTCCGTTCCGCTTTCACCTTTCGATATAAAATTAGCTAATGGATTTTCCCTTCGGGAATTTCCAATGACTGTCATCAACTTTTTGGGTAGAAGGATTCCGGCGGGCGGCGGCGGGTATTTCAGGCTATATCCGGATTTTTTCCTGCGTAGAAATATCAGAAAAGTCGCTAAGCAAGGACGGCCGGCGATAATCTATCTGCATCCCTGGGAATTCGACCCCGGCCAACCGAGAGTAAAAGGCGCGGGCTTTGGCAATACTTTCAGGCATTACGTGAACCTCGCGAAAACGGAAAATAAGCTAAGTATGATTTTAAATGAGTTTGATTTTGGCCCGTTCCGGGATTTTTTAAATTAGGCAATCACGGTCGCGAGTTATTCTATCTTAAAAAGAAAAAGGAAGCCAACGCGGCTCCCTTAAATTTTTTGGAAAGCAAAATAATATTCAGTCTTAATATCTCGGTTCGGGCTTGATACCTTTTGAATTAAATGATAATTTCATCGAAATATAAATAAAATCGAACTGATAATTCTGCGTCACTTCCTCGATTCCAACCATTGATATCTTGTCGGCGTTGCCGCTGTTATATCGAATTTCCAGTTCATATATCGTAGAAGCGAATGGATTTGTCGATAAGCCTAATCCGGCCGTAAAAAACTGACCGGTTTCAAATGATACATTAGATGTATTTTCAGGTGTCCAGGTATGAGAGTTGGGCTTAAATAAGCCGCCCCCGCCGACAATATAAAGACGGCCTCCGCCCACGCCGAACATGTTGATTCGCCCCAGACCCCCATACTGAGCGAAACTATAACTGACATTTCCCTGAGGGCTTGAGATATTAGAACCGAATCGATGATATCTGAGAAAAGGTCCAAAGGAAATATTCTTTAAAAGCGTATACCTTGCTTCAGCGCCTATTCCAAATCCGGTATTCGCGTCAAGAGAGTCGTTCCTAAAATCACCCAGCGCGGAGGTGAGACCAATTTCAATACCGGCAACAAAACTCCCCGCCTCTTGAGCTAAAAGAGCGTTAGGAACAATCATCACTGCGATTAGAACCGCAATAATGCAACTTCTCATTAAAAACTCCTTTTTTTTGATACACACCTCACCTCTCCCCAGTTACTTGATAATATAATAAATCTAAAACCTCAGACAAGCCATATTTATCATATTATCCAATTTAATTGGAAAAACTGAAATTTGGCTAAATCGGGCTTATAACATGGATTAACATAACTAAAATGCCGATGAAAAATTTTACCGCCCGGGTCAGGTAAAGAACAAGGCAATCAAAATACCGTTATTGAATTACCGGCTGCTAATCTTCATCATCGGGAACGCAAGCTTCCACCGGGCAAATATCGGCGCAACTGCCGCAATCGTCACAAAGATCGGCATCGATAATATATTTAGGATCACCCGGCGCGATGGCATTTTGAGGACATTCTGCCACGCAGATATCACACATAATGCATTCACCATTGATGATATATGCCAATCTGTCAAACCTCCTGCCCCGGGCCGGATCGATTTCCTCGGCTAAGTATTGACATAGATAGCCATAAAATTCACCTTCATTGTCTGAAGATTTCGCTTTATGACTTCAATTGCAAAAATATAAATCGAGATAAATTTTATTGTCAAGTAAAACAATGCACTAATTCGAAGATTTTTAAACTATATCATCACGATTCCGTATTCAAGGAACATAGAGAAATATCTTAAAATCATCTTTGAAACCATCCCTCGGCGCGCGACCAGAAAAACGATTCTATGCCATTTTGGCTTATTAGCAAAGAACTTTTCCCTTGCCCGACAATATATTAAAGAAGTATACTTGATTAAACAGAAAGGCTTAAATAATGGCATTCAATGCAATTACGAAAATATTTGGCTCCAAGCATTCCAGAGATATAAAGAAACTGGCGCCGTTAGCTGATGAAATAAACGAGATATACGAGTCGCTTAATGATAAACCGGATGACTGGTTCAAAAAACGGACCGAGGAATTCAAAGTGGAATTAAAGCCGTTAGGTGAGCAGTTTTTAGTTCATCTGGATGAAAACCCCGATCTCGAAAAAGACAGGAAAAAAGCCGCTTATCAGGAGATACTGGGCTATAAACTCGATGAAATCCTTCCCGAAGCATTTGCTATGGTCAAACAGGCCTGCGCCAGGTTAGTCGGCAAAAGCTGGGATGTTTGCGGAATTGAAATTAAGTGGGATATGATCCCCTATGATTGCCAGCTAATCGGCGGAATAGTACTTTTTCAGGGTAAAATCGCCGAAATGGCTACCGGTGAAGGTAAAACTCTGGTAGCGACTATGCCGCTATATTTAAACTCACTGGTCGGCCAGGGGGCCCATCTGATTACTGTCAACGATTATCTGGCGTTGCGTGATTCTCAATGGATGGGTAAAATTTTCGAATTTCTGGGCTTGTCCGTTGGCTGTATTCAGAACGATATGTACCCTAGCGAAAGACGTGTCCAGTACAATTGTGATATCACTTACGGTACCAATAACGAGTTCGGTTTTGACTACCTCAGAGACAATATGTCGGTGAGATCGGAGGATATGGTTCAGCGCGGCTTTTTCTTCGCCATAATAGATGAGGTCGATTCGGTTTTAATCGATGAAGCCCGGACGCCGCTAATTATCTCCGGGCCGGTCGAATCCAAGCTGAATGAGCGGTTTATCGAGATGAAGCCGCTGGTCCAGAATCTGGCCAGACGGCAGAATCAGCTGTGCGCCAAACTTATCAGCGATGGCGAAAAACTATTGGCGGAAGGTAAAGAATACGAAGCCGGTATCAATTTCTTTACCGCTTCTCGCGGCGCGCCCAAGAGTAAACAGCTACTTAGGCTGTATAAGGAAAAAGGCATCAAGCAATTGGTCCAAAGCGTCGAATCCGATTTCCTGCGCGATAAGAAAATGCATGAAATAAACAATCAGTTGCTTTTTTCTATCGACGAACGCGAACACAGTGTAGTGTTAGAGGAACCCGGGCGGGCGATGCTTTCGCCGGACGATCAAAAACTATTCGAAATTCCCGATATCGCCGAGGGGCTGGTGGCAATCGACAATGATCCCAATTATAACGATGATGATCGTATCAAGGCCAAGGAAGAACTGTATCAAAGACATGCCCTGCTGTCCGATAAAAACCACGCGATTAACCAGCTTCTGCGGGCTTTTCAACTCTACGAAAAAGACAACGAATACGTAGTCCAGGACGGCAAGGTGATGATTGTCGATGAGTTCACCGGCCGTCTGATGCCGGGCCGCCGCTATTCGGATGGACTGCATCAGGCTATCGAAGCCAAGGAAGAGGTCACTGTCGAAGGCGAAACGCAGACCCTGGCCACGATTACGCTTCAGAATTTCTTCAGGATGTACCATAAGCTTTCGGGAATGACCGGTACCGCCGAGACCGAAGCCGGCGAACTCTGGGAAATATACAAGCTCGATGTGGTGGTTATCCCCACCAACAGGCCGGTTCGACGAATTGATGGCGAAGATGTTATTTATCGCACACGCAAGGAAAAATACAGCGCAATTATTCAGGAAATAGTGCGGCTGCATAAAATGAACATTCCGATACTGGTCGGTACTGTCTCCGTGGAAGTTTCCGAGATTTTATCGAAACTTCTCAAGCTCGAAAAAATCGGCCACGCGGTTTTAAACGCGAAATACCATCAGCAGGAAGCCGAAATCGTCCAGAAAGCCGGGCGGCCCGGCGCGGTGACAATCGCCACCAACATGGCCGGCCGTGGTACCGATATCAAGCTGGGTGAAAGCGTGGTTAAGTCCCCTTATTGTATGCTGGTTTCGGCTATGGATGATGACAACGAATGCCCGTTTTACAAAGAATTGCATTGTGATGATGACGTTCCCTGCGGCTTACATATAATCGGCACCGAACGTCACGAATCCCGCCGTATCGACCGTCAATTGCGCGGCCGTGCGGGCCGGCAGGGTGACCCCGGCAGTTCCCGGTTTTTCCTCTCGCTGGAGGACGAGCTGATGCGCCTGTTCGGCTCTGATCGAATCGCCTCTATAATGGATAGACTGGGCATTCAGGAAGGCGACGTTATCGAACACAAGATGGTGACGAAAGCCATCGGACGGGCGCAAAAGAGAGTCGAAGCCCAGAACTTCTCAATCAGAAAACATCTGCTGGAATATGATGATGTCATGAACAATCAGCGCGAAGTTGTCTATACCAGGCGGGCCGCCTGCCTTAAGGGCAAAAACCTCAAAGATGAAGTTTTAGAATTAATTCCGGAAGTTGTTGAGCAGAAAGTCTGGGAGTTCTGCCCCGAAAAAGAATATCCGGAAAATTGGCTTTTAGATGGCCTTCGCGAACAGACTCGCAAGATATTCCTGATGGATTTCAACTGGCCTAAAGAAGATATCCTCAAGCTTAATCAGCATACGGTTATCGATAGGCTAACTAAAGCCGCTTTCCAAATTTACGAGAACAAAGAGAAAATCTTTGGCGAACAGGTTATGCGTCAACTTGAACGCTATGCTTTCCTGTCGGTAATCGATAACGAGTGGAAAGAACATCTGTATGAGATGGATCATCTGAAAACCGGTATTGGGCTTCGGGCCTATGGCCAACGCGACCCGCTGATTGAGTTCAAAAAAGAAGGTTACCGGATGTTCTCGGAGATGTTAGGGCAAATCGATGAACTGGCGGTTACCTACATATTCAGGCTCAAGCCTGTTAGCGATCAGCCGGTCAAGCAGCCCCGTCAGCAGATGGTTGCCGCCAAGCAGGATGCAGTTGGCATGGGAGTGGCCACGGCCGCGCAAGCGCGGGCGCAAAATGCCGAAAATGGCGGAGCCGGTTATACCGGCCCGATGCAGGAAGCCGCCGAGAGCACCCAGAAAAAGAGGCCAATCAGAGTCGAGAAAAAAGCGGGCCGCAATGACCCCTGCCCCTGCGGCAGCGGCAAGAAATACAAGCATTGTCACGGGAAGATTGGTTGAGACCCCGTCTCAATTAATGTATTTCATTATAATTCCATAAGTTACGACCAGATTAAAACTCATTATAGGAAATCCATTCCTGCTTGATCCGGACAAGCAGGAATGCTTAACCTACAGGCGATAGAGGTATCGTTGGCCGCATAAAACTTTATCCATTAAAGTGTGATTTTGTATATCTATAAAATAAAAACCAGGTCTCGTTTCTTGACGGCCTGGCTACAATTCTTGATAAATTTCATTATGGCTAATCCGATATCGCGTATTTGGAAAAATGGTCTATTTCAAATCGCAGTCTCGGATTTGTCTTTTGCAATAAGCCTTCCATATCCCATCTATTTCTATCAGGGTCGTAAATATACAGTTTGACCGCATTGGCATTGGGATGGTTGTTGAAACAATCCGGGCCGACATCTATAATCAGGCTGTTGTCGAAGACTATCCCGTCCGGCGAACAGTCAAAAAACATTGCTATTTTAGTCGAATCGTTAGCAAATTCGAAATTCAACATACGGCAATCAATGGCTAACGCGGCGGTTCCACTAACCGTGCTGTCATAAGTGATAATGAACACGCTTTCACCATCAAGGTCAATTTCCGCCGAATCGCTTACGCCTAATTCAATATCCAACGCGACCTCGACGCTGTCAGCGGTTATGACATCGACAGAGCCATCGACCTGAGCGTTAAAAAGCTCGGAGTAAAGGCTTTCCAAATCGGTCGCTTCATCCACCGGATCGGTGGTTTTGTCTTTAGAACAGCAAAATGCCATCAGAAAGATAGTAATTAAGCATGATAACTTAAGATATTTCAGCATAATAATGCCTCCTTTGTACATGTATCTTCAACAATGTTGTATATCCCGGGTTGATATGTCCTAAATAGTTATCGTCCAAAACACAACATGTTTTAGAAGTAAAAATAATTTTACTATAAAAATAAAAGGCGGTCTGAAAACCGCCTTTTAATCAGTCGATTTTTGGGCCGCTTTATTTACTTTTTTTATCCTGTATAGTCGCCTTAACTTCAACCGATGGCATATTGCCCAATTTCTCGTCTTTAGCTTCTATAGGAATTCCCAGAACCGGCGGAGTATATGGCGGTAGTCTCGGGCAGAAGAGCAATACGGGATTCGTTCCCCTAAAGAACCCGACAAAAAAAGTAATATCCGATCCGATGAACTGACAATCACCGTTAACGTCGCCGGCGACATACAACCACACCGAGTTTAATTCGTCCCAGCAGATATCAGGCGGAGCATTTCCCGTGCCTCTAAAATGATTTACCCCAAAAGTGATATCATTGCCACTAACGACATTATCGCCATTAATATCGCCCGGCACATATTCGCAGGCGGGCGCGGCCTCGATTACTATAATCGTGACTGGGATCTGGATACTGCTGTTGTCCGGATCATTGGAATTAACTATGATCGTGCCCGTGTAAGTCCCCTGGGCCAGGCTTGACGCGTTAAGCGTAATTGTTACGGTATCGGCTTCGGTGGGAGCGACTGTCCCGTTACCTGGGTTTTCCTCCAGCCAGCCGCAATCATCTACCAATGTATAGTTAAGATCGCCGGTTCCGGAATTGCCGATTATAAGCTTGATCTCTGAATATTCGCCTTCCGTGACCGTATCGACAACAGCCGCCAGGTTCAAACTAATATCCGGCTCAACCGGCGGACCGATTATGACAAACGTGACGGGCAGTACTACTGTCGGATTATTCATGGCGTTAGAACTGATCGTGACAGAGCCGGAATAACTGCCTATGGACAAAGAAGCGGCATCTAAAGTTACTACAATCGTATCCACCCCTGACGGTGCAACGATACCATTAGTCGGCAATTCGCTAATCCAGGACCGATTGTCCGTAGCCGTGTAATTAAGATCGATTATGCCGGTGTTGCCGATAATCAGATTGATCGCCGATGACTCGCCGGTTTCGACCGTGTCGACTATCGAGCTTAGATTCAGTTCGATCATCGCCGCATCCAAACCGACGCTTAGTGTGGCGGGAATATCAATTGAGGGTGAATCCAGATCATTGCTGGTAAGTATGATCGCGCCAGTATAGGTGCCATCGGTTAAATCGGTGGCATCGAAAGTTATGGTCGCGTTAGCCG
>CAZFSN010000140.1:0-1073 GCA_964521815.1 uncultured Ignavibacteria bacterium
TTGCAATGAATGATATCCGGCTTGAACTCGATAGCTTTAATCGCCTCGAGCGTCGCTTTAGAGAACGCGATAAACCGCTCATCGTTGTCCGGCCAATCTTTGCCGGTTTCGGGCGATACATACAGTCCGGCCCGGTCAAAATACTTGTCCATTTTGATGAAATAGAATTCGCAACCCGAACCGCTATCCTCAACCCGATATAGATCGAAAGTCTCTTGTCGGCCGGCAACGATGACATTAATATTTGTTTTAAAAGGCGTTATATTGTGTTTGGCCATATCTACCGCGGCATACAGCGGCATGAAAACCTTAACTGTATTGCCGGATTTCGCCATCGATAGCGGCAGGGCGCCGGCAACATCGGCCAGCCCGCCGGTTTTGGCAAATGGGACTACTTCCGGTGAAACGAACGCCAAATGAAAAGAACTCATATATCCACTCCTTAAATATCTTAAATGATAAAACCGCTAAATCTCGACCTGATTTAAATACTTGGCCGCGTCCTCCGGCGTGGTGGGATTGATATAGAATCCGGTGCCCCACTCGAATCCGGCCACTTTGACAAGTTTGGGGATTATTTCGATATGCCAATGGTATTCTTTCTTGTAATGTTCATCCGCGGGCGCGGTATGGATCATAAAATTATAAGGCGGATTGTTCAAAGCGACCGACAGACGTTTTAAAGTTTCTTTGAATACCGGAACCATTTTATTTATAGCTTCTCCCCTGATAGTTTCAAAAGCGGATTCATGAAATCGCGGTACCAGCCAGGTTTCAAATGGGAATCTCGAGGCGAACGGCTGAATACTCACGAACATATCATTTTGAGCGATCACCCTGACATTATCGTTGATTTCCTGACGGATGATATCGCAATAAACACAGCGTTCTTTGAAATTGTAATATTGCTGGGCGCCGGCTAATTCCTCCATCACCCGTTTCGGCAAAATCGGCGTGGCTATTAATTGTGAATGGGAATGTTCCAGCGACGCGCCGGCGGCCTCGCCCTGATTTTTGAAAACCATTATATATTTAAACCGGGGATCCCTCTTCAAATCAAGAATTCTATCCCG
>CAZFSN010000140.1:1173-8528 GCA_964521815.1 uncultured Ignavibacteria bacterium
ATAATGACCCATCGGCCAATAATCGGATCTTTCCTTAATTCGGGCAATTTTTCCTCCTACATTATGCTTAGGATCAACCTGATATTATAAATTCGACATACTTTACATATCGTCAGAATTTATATTACATAAATACTATCGATTGCATAGCATAAACATATGTCAACTTATACAGCTACATCTTGAATATCCGTTCAAACAAGCTGTTCATCGATGATGTAAATTCACGATCGCGCCGGGCCATCACGCTTTTAGCTATACTTATGGCTTTGTCCAGCTTGAACTCGGTCAGATTGCCGGGCGTGCCCCATTTATAATGTCCTATTTCTTTATCTGCAAATAGTGATCCCCCATACAGGTTATTACAAAATCCGATCACTATGCCGGTATTAAAAAAAGTCCCGATACCGGTTTTGGAATGATCCCCGATAAAACAGCCGATTTTTTTCGACCCTGTTGGGATATCTTTACCTTCAAGACGAACGGTAATATTAGAATAATTATTTTTCAAATCCGAATTAGTAGTCAATGCCCCGAGATTGACCCATTCGCCGATATACGAATGGCCGATAAAACCCTCGTGACTTTTATTGGAATATCCCAGAATAATAGATTCCTCAAGTTCGCCGCCCACTTTGCAAACAGGCCCGATACTGCATCCTTCTCTTATTATTCCCCCTAATATCGAGCTTTTCCTGCCAATATATGCCGGCCCTTGAATAAGCGACCTGGGTTCAATAATCGCTTCCTTATCGATTACTATCGGTCCATTCTTTGTATCGAAAAATACTTCGTCGGGGATAGTCGTATCATGATGAACATATAAATCGCGATCAAACTTAGTGGCGCTTTCCGAACCTCGCCAGCTTTTGATTTTAGAGGACAACTTAATATCAATAGCAATTGCCTCAGCATTGAAACTGACCATCTCCCATAAATGCCTAAAAACCGGAGCTTCTATCTCCCTTAGCGTTACCTTTGATCGTAGAGATCTATAATCATTTATGATATCATCTAACTTCGCTTTCTGAAAAATTTCTCCCGATAGCCTGGCCCCAATTAAAATGTTATCGCTAATAAAAGCGGTATTGGAATCAGCTGATTTTAATTTATTATAGGTTGCGAGATCAGGAATCAGGGCGGCATTGATCATCAGGTAGTCGCCATCACCCCCTGGAGCAACATTAGCCGGATGACCATGACGCTCCGAGGCTATATCTTTCAAATAATCACGACAATATAATATTACCTCATCCGGCTTAAAGTAACACTTTAAGCGATCAACAGCATTCATACAGCCATATAAAAGGTCAAACACAGGATGAGATACGGTTAGAGGATAAAAACCATTGGCCTTATGATCTTCGAAAATTATTAAATTCAAACTTTTCTGCTCCGCTACTAATCCACCCCCGGTGAAAAAGCCTACCGGGTTTTTAAAAGGTCACTTTGGGCGGCTCTTTTTTCTCTTCCGCGATTTCATAGTACAGACGTCGGCTATGGCCAAACGTGCCGGCAAACATATTGGCCGGAAAAGTTTCCTGCAAGGTGTTATATGATTTCACTTGCTCGTTATAGACTAGACGGGTTTGGGCTATTTCGCTTTCGATTTGAGATAATTGGCCTTGCAGGTCGCGGAAATTTTTGTCGGCTTTTAAGTCGGGATAATTTTCCACTACCGCGAAAAGCGATTTCAAGGCGCCGGATAATCCCTCCGACGCTTTAAATTTATCGTCGGGGCTGCCGGCATTCATCACCGACGCGCGAGACGCGGTTACATTCTCCAAGACGCTTTTTTCGTGCTTGGCATAGCCTTTAACGGTTTCGACCAAATTCGGCACCAAATCGGCGCGTTTGGTCAGAAGCACGTCGATCTGGCTGTATTTCGCGTCGACTTCATTTTTCTGGCTTACCAACCGATTATAGATAAAAACAATAAATATAACCGGCAAAATAAAAAGTATAAACAGAAACAAGAAAACTATGATCATTTCTTTATCCTTTGGCTAAATCCTTTTGATATTTGCCGAGCTTTTTGGCCAGGCCATAATCATTTAAACTGATAATTCGAGCCGCCATCAATGCCGCGTTCTTCGCGCCGTGACTGCCGATAGCCATACTTGCTACCGGCACGCCAGCCGGCATCTGGGCAATCGCGTATAGCGCGTCGACACCATTTAAAGCCGAACTCGGCAAGGGCACTCCTATCACCGGCAATGTCGTATATGACGCTAATACACCTGGTAGCGCGGCCGCCATGCCGGCGGCGGCAATTATAACTTTATAACCTTTTTCCCTGGCAGTTTCGGCTAATAACTTGGTTTTTTCCGGATTGCGATGGGCCGAGCTTATTTTATAACTGTAGTCGATTTTAAACTTGTTCAGCACTGCCAAACAACCGGCCATCGTTTCCTCATCCGATTTACTACCGAGAATTACCAAAACTTCGGGATTTTTCGCCATTAGAACATTCCAATCCTGTTTTGCGACCGCCAGCCGATATCGGAGCGGTAATACATCCCTTCAAAACTAAGTTTGCGAACCAGCTTATAAGCGTTGGCAATTGCCGCTTTGAGGCTGTCGCCAACGGCAGTCGCGTTCAAGACCCGTCCGCCGTTAGTTAAAAACTTGCCGTTTTCCAACTTCGTTCCGGCGTGAAAGACAATTTCACTTTCCTGATCGACTGAATTCAATCCGTCAATATCTTTGCCAATTTCATACTTGCCGGGATAACCCTCCGAGGCCAGCACTACGGTTACGGCCGATTTGTCCGACCATTTAATCTCATCGACATTTAGATAACCCTCGGCAATGTTATTGAATATTTCGACCAGGTCGGTATCCAGAAGCGGCAAGACCACCTGCGTTTCAGGATCGCCGAACCGGCAGTTATACTCCAAAACTTTCACGCCTCTGCCGGTCACCATCAGGCCGCAGTACAAAACGCCCTTGTAAGTACGGTTCTCGGCGGCCAGTCCGCGGACAGTCGGTTCAAGGATTTCATCGCAAATTGTTTTCAGCATTTTATTACCGACAATGCTGGTAGGAGCATACGCGCCCATGCCGCCGGTGTTGGGGCCCTTATCGGCATCGTATATCTGTTTATGATCTTGCGATGGAACCATCGGAACAATGGTTTTGCCGTCGGTAAAAGCCATCACGGTAACTTCCTCGCCTTCGAGATATTCCTCGACTACCAGTTTTAGGCCGGCCGATCCGAACACTTTCTGAACCATGATTTTTTCGACCGTATCCATTGCCTCATTGATATTTCGGCAGATCACCGCCCCTTTACCGGCCGCCAGGCCATCCGCTTTCAAAACCAATGGATAACCGGCTGATTTAATGAAATCCAAAGCTTCGAAGTGCTCGGAAAATATCCTGAAACTCGCCGTTGGAATATGATGCTTGTGCATAAATTCCTTGGCAAACGCTTTACTGCCTTCAATTAGCGATGCCTCCTTGGAGGGACCGAAAATCTTAAGTTTATGGCTCTCAAACTGGTCGACAATCCCTAAAGTCAACGGCAATTCGGGGCCCACCACGGTAAGATCGACACCGTTTTGTGAGGCAAATTTGGTCAACTCCATCAAATCGTCGATTTTTATATCAACGCATTCGGCTAAAGTGCCGATACCGGCATTGCCCGGCGTCGCGTATATTTTTTTCACATTTGGAGATTTCGATAATTTCCAGCATATAGCATGCTCTCGGCCGCCACCTCCAACCACTAAAACCTTCATCATTAACCTCGTTGTTTTAAGGTACATAATTATAGCTTCAGAACCATTTATTGCAAGCTTTTTTTCTGCTATCAGATTTTACGATCTTGAATTGGAATAAAATGGTTTGACGCTATCAATTAAGATATTTATAATGAAAGTTCATTAAAATTACCGGGAAAGGTCGGTGGATGCCTAACGAACTAATCTGGCTGTTGATGGCTTTGATAGACTTTCTGTCGCTGATGGTCGCGTTCAGACTATTCGGCAAGGTGGGTTTATACGCCGCCATAGCTATCTCGATAATACTCTGTAATATCCAGGTCTTAAAGATAGTTGAAATGTTCGGATTGACGGCCACATTAGGGAATATTCTTTATGGTTCTATTTTCCTGGCTACCGATATTCTAAGCGAATTATACGGTAAAGAGAGCGCCCGTAAAGGGGTTTGGATCGGCTTTTATTCGCTTCTTTTTACGACCGTGATTATGCGGTTCGCGCTACTGTTTAAGCCCGCTCCGGGTGATTTTATTGATCCGGCATTACAGCAAATCTTTAGCTTCCTGCCGCGGGTCGCAATTGCCAGTATCATCGCATATATCATCAGCCAGCAACATGATGTCTGGTTGTACCATATCATTAAGGCGAAATTTAACAATAAACACCTCTGGATACGTAATAATCTCAGCACTATGATCTCTCAATTAATCGATACGTTAATATTCTGCACCATTGCTTTCTGGGGAGTTTTTTCGACCTACATTCTTATCGAGATCATCGTGACCACCTATTTATTCAAATGCTGCGTAGCGGCGCTTGATACGCCATTTATCTATTTGTCTAAAATAATCCATAAAAAATATTCCTATAGTGATAAAATATAGCTATGAAAAAGCCGCGAATCGCAATAAAAACACTGGAACTAATATTATCAAAAATAGTAATATAATTTTATGATCGGAATTGACATCACAGCAAAAACCGAAATTCTCGATCTAATCGGTAGTACGCCATTAGTACCTTTAGAAAAAATAGGCGCCGACCTCTCAGCCGGGGTTTTCGCCAAACTCGAAATGTATAATCCATCCGGCTCGATCAAGGATCGCCTGGCTCTGGAATTAATCGAGGACGCGGAGAGAACGGGACTGCTTCGGCCCGGTGGCACCGTTATCGAGGTGACCTCCGGCAACACCGGCATCGCGGTGGCGATGGTCTGCGCGATCAAGGGCTACCGGGCGCTTTTAGTGATGAGCGATAAAAATTCCGAAGAAAAACAGAATATGATGAAATTGCATGGCGCCGAATTAGTTCTGACTCCTCATACGGTCCAGGCCGATGATCCCCGATCGAATTACAGCGTGGCTCAGGCGCTGGCAAGTGAAATGCCCAACAGCATTTACTTAAATCAGTATGATAACCCGGCCAATATCGATTGCCATTATAAAACAACCGGCAAGGAAATCTGGGAGCAGACCGGGGGCGATATCGAGGCCGTCGTTATCGGCGCCGGGACAGGTGGGACGGTTTCCGGGGTAGGCCGTTATCTCAAAGAAAGAAATCCGGCTATCAAAGTTATTGGCATCGACTCGGAGGGATCTATTCTCACTCATTATTTCCGGACCGGCGAGATTATCAAGGCCAATCATTATGAGGTCGAGGGTATCGGCAGCGACAAGCTGGTCAAGGCTCTGGATTATTCCGTGATCGATGATATGATTATAGTCCCTGACCGGGAGGCTTTTTTGACAACCCGGAAAATCGCTAAAATCGAAGGGATATTTTGCGGGGGTTCAAGCGGGGCGGCATTCGCCGGTACGGTCAAAGCCATCGAAAAATATCGGTTACGCGGTAATATCGTAACCATCTTTGCCGATTCCGGCAATCGTTATCTTTCCAAATTGTATTCTAACAATTGGATGACGGCGAAAGGGTACATTTAAACATAGTCCTTATGATATTATGAACTTGACATTCAGGCTAATATGCCTATTTTGTGAATAAAAGAAGGAGATATATCAATGAAATACGCGAAAATATTTTTTGTCATCTTAGCCATGAGTTTATTCCCTGTCAATTCGCTTATGGCCCAAATTGAAAAACCGGATAATGAAGAAACCGAATTCAGGCAAACCCCTCTATGCAATGCCCGCATTGAATTCCAACAAACCGACTATGACTTTGGTTCAATCGCTAAAGGTTCCAGTGTAGCTCATTCCTACTGGTTTAAAAACAACGGTACTGATACCCTGAAGATCACGAAAATCAAGCCGACCTGCGGTTGTACCACTGCTAAAACCGGCGGTATAGTTGTGCCTCCCGGGGGACTTTCCAATATCGATATCATTTTTAATTCGGGTAAATTCAATGGCAATGTCACCAAGTCGATTAAAATCGAATGCAACGATTCGCTGAATCCCTATATGGATTTACGTTTCAGGGCCACTATTAATAATCCACTCTTAACGCTGGAATATGAGCCTTTACAGGCAGATTTTAAAACTATTCCTATAGGCGCGACACCAAAAATCACGATCAATCTCACTAATACCGATTCTACCGAATCGGACATAGTACTGGTCGATAAACCATCGGATAAATTCGTTAAAACCCAACTCAAAAATGATAAACTCAAACCAGGCGAAACAGCGACTCTCGAGTTTACGCTTGTTAATAATCTGGAGGCCGGTCCGTATCTGACCTCGATAACAATTGAAGCCGAGGGTAAGGATAATACGCGGATCACGATACCGATCCTGGCGACAATCGGCGAGGAAACCAAGACGGAATAAATCTGGAATCACGCGATTATCGCTCTGGTCCCTGAACTCCTAATATATGAAAGCAGGTCATTACAAGGAGTCGGTCGGATAACGCGGCCGTCAAGGCACGTCCGTGCAATCTGTCACTCTTGTGGGGATAGCCCTTCCCCGCCTACGGCATTAATTGCGCGTGGCAGACGTCCCCATCTGCCGCGTTTTATAGCGGCCCCCAATCTTCTTTGGTCTTGACATAGCTGATTTGGCCGATATATTCTACTGAAAATAAACGGACGGGGTGTGGCGCAGCCCGGTAGCGCACTTGCTTTGGGAGCAAGGAGTCGGAGGTTCAAATCCTCTCACCCCGATTTATCATGCCCCCGTAGCTCATTTGGATAGAGCATCTGCCTTCTAAGCAGAGGGTAACAGGTTCGAATCCTGTCGGGGGTAGTTTTTTATGGCTACCTTTTCGCGCGCTGTTGTACGGATTTACGGCTTTTTATAATCCCTGGTTAGAGATAGTATGTTCGAAAAAAGGTGATAAAAATTTGCTGTAGGGACGTATTGACATACGCCCACTTTTAAAATATGCGGCTAAGGGCGTATAGCAATACGCCCCTACGACCGCCGCGTACGCCACCCCGCAAAATCTACTTGACAATCCCGACCTTGGGGGCTATCTTAGCTATAGCAAACGTAAAATAAGAACATACAACATGCGTTGGCATCGTAGAATCTTCACATATAGACCGGAGGTTTTAAAATGAAAAGAATATTTTTAATTATTGGGGCAGCTTTGATATTATGTTTAAACATGGCGAATGCTGATGTACCTCACCTTATCAGTTATCAAGGCATTTTGAAAGATTCCGCAGGC